>JAWPMW010000001.1:1800000-2100000 GCA_033344735.1 Gammaproteobacteria bacterium | reverse complement strand
CACTATGGATTTCTTATGGTTTGAAGTTCAAACAGGGGTGACCGGTTGGCAAATGGTAGGCGCCACCATATCAGCAGCCATGTTCTTAGGGCTTGGCATCATGTTTGGTCATGAGTTAGCACACACTAAAGGTCCAACTTTTGTACTTGCTCGTTGGATGATGGCCTTAAGCGGAATCGCCCACTTTTGTTATGCGCATGTCTATAACCACCATCTAGAACTAGGTTGCGAAGATGATCCTGCAACATCACCTCGTGGAAGATCAATCTACAAACATTACCTGTTATCTCATTTTGGACAGTCACGTTTTTTGTACATCATGGAACAACAACGTTTGAAAAGATTGGGAGTTTCTTTCATCTCTTGGCAGAATCGCTGGATTCGCGGATATGCAATGAGTTTACCTAGCATTGTCTTATTTTGGATGGCAGGGGGATGGATTGGCCTAGGTGTAATGGTTGCAGCGTGGGCAATCGCAGGATTTGAATTAGAAGTCCTTAATTACCTAGAGCATTACGGATTAATTCGCGAGAAAGGTAAACCAATTGAATACCACCACTCATGGGACGTAGGTGAATCACCAATCACACAATGGGGGTTTATCGAAATTGGTCGCCAAGGAGATCACCATGATAGAGGTGAAACACACTTTTGGGAGTTAGAAGAAGTGGGCTCGCCCGATACCGGCTACGGTTACTTCGCTATGTTCGCAATGATCTTAGTGCCGCCAGTTTGGGAGGCATTCATTAAGCCAAAACTTGCTGAGTGGGATAAAAGACATGCTAGTGAAGGTGAACAAAAAATAGCAGCCCGCATGAATTATCGCGCTGGTTGGACTGACATGCCCTTATGCGCAAAAGCATAAGTAACGGACTTAAGGAGAACATAACAATGAAAACATTTTCAGCATTAATAGCCATCGCATTATTTACTTCTGTGGTAGGCATTGCGTTAGTCTCACTAGGTATAGAGCAGCATCACACAAACCCAATATGGGCAATCGGTACATCAATAATATTTCTAATCACTTTACTTATTGATGTATGGATGTTTTTCGCCATCGCTGGTGAAGAAGCCTATCAATGGGAAAAATAACGTCTTCGTCCGACATCTAAAGAAAACCATAGTACCTCCGCAAGGAGGAAGACGTAGCAGTTGCGCGGTATCTTTTACCGCGCTTTTTTTACGAACTAGCTATTTCTAGCAACCGGTTGTGATCAACTATTTCAATAGATCGACGAGTCACATCAACTATTTCATCTTCACTTAACTTTGTCAGAATACGACTGACTGTTTCTACAGCCAACCCCAAGTAATTTGCGATATCTTGGCGACTCATAGATAGTATAAAAGAGTCGCTTGACAAACCACGTAATTTAAAACGCCCAGATAAGCTTAGTAAGAAAGTAGCGACACGCTGGTCTGAGTTCTTTTTCGCCAAGAGCAATAGCATTTTATGATCTTGAGAAATTTCCCGGCTGATTAATTTCAGTAACTGCTTTTGCAAACTAGGTATTTGTAAACAAATGTCCTCTAGCTCATCCAGAGGCATTTCACAGATACTGCTTGTTTCTAATGCTTTACTGCTGCAATTGTGTATAGATTGATCCAAGCCAGCCAGACCTACTATCTCACCTGGCAAGTGAAATCCTAATACTTGCTCTTCTCCACTTTCAGTAATGACAAAAGTTTTGACTGAACCTGAACGAACCGCATAAATACTGCGATTATCACTACCTTCTTTAAAAAGCAGATCGCCCGAATGCACTACACGTCTCGCCTTGATGACATCATCAAGTCTTTGCAACTCCTCGGCTTGTAAACCGCGAGGCAAGCACAACTCAGCCAAACTACATGTCTTACATGAGTCGCTCAGAGCTCTAAAACTTACATTCGTTTCAGTCAATCAAACTCTCCATATTTAACCTGACCCAGAAAAACTTTTCTGACCAGTCTTGATCCATGTCAATTACAGTTACATTCCACTTAGCTATGATTAGATTAGCGGGATATCAGGTCATTTAATAACCTCTACCAGTTGTTCATAATGACTTATTAATAACGCGAAGTCATCCGCTTACTTATATAAAGTAGACTAAGTTTTAAATACAATAGTTAAAACGCGAATAAGGGCACCTAACTACTCATGCTGTTTGTTCCTAATTTGACAGAACTATAATAAAAATCGCGAATTAATTGCCTATTGGGGTGTAAATGCACCCACAATATTATACTAACACATTGATTTAATTGGAGATTTAGAATGGGCCTATTTGGATTTGGCGGAAAAAAAGAAAAAACCGCAGCCGCAGGTAAAGACGACAAAATGTCCCTCACCGGACCGGCAAATGCAGCTAGCATGAAGTGCATTTTGACAGCTGGAATTCGTGGCATAGAAATGGACATAAATTTGTCAGGCGGGGACACTGTTACCATGACTCATGGACCAGTCACTATCGTCGGAGAGAATGCTATTTCGACTTATTTAGACATTAAAGGGAAGGGCATGCTTCTTAAACCAAAGAAAGCTAGCCGTTTAGGTGATCAATGTCGCTGGATAGAAGTCAGCAGTAATCTATTGGACTCTGGCAATAAGGTTGAAAAAGTAATGGCACGCATGGACCAGCTTCTTGGTGAACAAGAATTCTTAGTGGGGCCACTTTCCTTGGCAGACTCTGCGGTCGCTGGCAGTATTTTAGCATTGAAGAAACAAGGTAAAGCACCTGCGGGTCATGCCAACGTAGACGCATGGCTAGGCCGTGTCGAGGAAAAGATTCCTGAAAATCTACGTGCCGACTTCATGAGCCACATCAACTAATTTAGTAAAAGGGAAATACCATGGATTTATTTGATCAAAGAGCAGTGGCTGACACAGGTGATGGTGACTACGGCCTATCAGGAGACATGAAGAAAACACAATACGTGTTACAACTATTAGGTGCACCATTCTGCCCAGAAACATTAAAGTGTATTTTAATAGCCGCAGAACAAGGAATGGAAATGAATACCGGCACAATTGAAATGTCTGAATTGGACTCTGCAGAATTTAATGAAGTATCAGAATTTGGGTTAGCACCTGCGCTAAAAGAAAATGACTACTTTACGGCAGGCAGTAAAGCTATCACCGAATTCATTAATGCGCGTGGTTTAGGTACATCTATAATACCTAATAATGTTGTACTCGCTGCAGAACAAGAAACTTGGATCGACAAATCTCGCCAACAAGCAGAGCCTACTATACAAGCCTTCGTAGGCGAACTCACTGGCCAAGCGGGCGACACCGCCGCTGCAAAAGCTCAGTTAGAACCAGTATTAGATGAACTTAATGAGCAACTAGGTAAAGATAAGTTCATTCTTGGTAAAAATTATTCGATGGCTGACGTCCATTGGACTGCTGATATGCATTTGCTTAGCCTTACATCAGGCGCAGACATGATTACCTCACGAAGCAACATCAATACTTGGCTGCAAAACATAAGGGATAAAAAGAGTAACTGCGGTCAATCATTAAAAGCATATTCATTACTTCCTACAGTAGAAGATATTAAAGCAAACAAGCTTAATAATGTAACGATTGATGATTTTTAGCGAATAAAGCAAATCAACCTTAAAGCCTCTGCAAAGAGGCTTTTTTATTTCCATCAATGATTGATAAAAATCCTATTCTGAGAATGCTTTCAAATTAAATGGATTTGATCTTCTTGTCTGGCGGATACTATAAATTTGATTTTCTCTATTAGGGGATCACTAGCAAATATCAGCCAGCGACCCCTAATTTATTACAGGCGCTTTTTACTTATTTAATAAAAAGCATTTCTTGATATTTTGGTAATGGCCATAGCTCGTCTGATATTAATCCTTCAAGAGCATCTGCATGCGTTCGAATTCCAAGCATCAAGCCACAGATAGTATCTGCACAAAAAATCATATGCTCCTCAATTGAGCTGAAATCATCTTTTTCAATTGCATCATTGAGTTGTTTGACTAATGCCATCATTTGGTTTGCTTCTGTTGCGACACTTTTTATACTCAATCCATCTACTACTAGGCCCATACCTGACAAACTCTCAGCCGTTGTAGTAAGTGCTGACAAGTAAGAAATTGCAGCAGGGTAAATTTTCGTAGTTGCCATATCGACAACTGTTTTTGCTTCTACCTCAATCGACAACACATACTGCTCCGAATAAACTTCAAAGCGACTCGCCAGTTCTTCTGGAGATAACACCCCGGTACTTTCAAACAATTCAATCACAGATTTCTCTTTAAAAGCAGGCAAAGCATCAGCCGTCGTTGGAATGTTTTTCAATCCTCGTTCTTCTACTGCTGCTTTATGCCATTCAGACGAATAGCCATCGCCTCCAAAAACTGCATTACCATGTAATTCCATCAATTCTTTTAGAACAGTGATAACCGCTTCCGTTTGCTCCATACCACTTGCCAATGTTGATTCAAGTTTCCCTGCAATCCAATCTAATGAATCTGCCAACATAGTGTTCATCGCTACTAAAGGACCAGAAACAGATTGTGCCGACCCTACCGCACGAAACTCAAAGCGATTACCTGTAAAAGCAAAAGGAGAAGTACGGTTTCGGTCACCTGGGTCACGTTCAAATTTTAGAATTTGGGATAATCCTAGATCCATAACTCCGCCACTCGCTTTTTCTAACAGTTTCCCTTCTTTTATGTCATTGAACACGCTTTCTAGCTGTGACCCTAAATAAACTGATAAGATTGCAGGAGGTGCTTCATTCGCGCCTAATCGATGGTCATTACCTGCTGATGCAATAGCAGCCCTTAATAGCGGCCCATAAAGATGAACACCACGAATAACTGCTCCACAGAATAATAAGAAATTTAAATTCTCATGTGGCGTACTTCCTGGATCAAGCAAATTGCCTTGGGTTGAATTCCCGACAGACCAGTTGACATGTTTTCCTGAACCATTAATTCCAGCAAATGGTTTTTCATGCAACAAACAAAGGAAGCCATGTTCTTTGGCTGTACTTTTCATGGTAGTCATCATTAATTGTTGATGATCTGCTGCGACATTAGCGGCTTCGAAATAAGGTGCTATCTCAAATTGCCCAGGGGCAACTTCGTTATGATGTGTTTTTGCAGGGATGCCTAAACGATAAAGCTTATCCTCAAAGTCTTGCATAAAAACTTGCACACGTGCAGGAATCGCCCCGAAATAATGGTCATCAAACTGCTGTCCTTTTGCTGCTGCTGCACCAAATAATGTACGTCCAGCAAGTAGAAGATCCGGACGGCAATTAGCAAAATTCTCATCGACTAGAAAGTATTCTTGTTCTGCTCCGCAGCTTGAATTTAATGGTGCAATATCAGTCTCGCCCATTAAAGTTAAAACTTTGTTTGCTGCTTTATCCATAGCTGCATTGGAACGCAACAATGGAATCTTTTTATCCAACGCCTCGCCCGTCCAAGACATAAATACACTAGGTATCATCAATGTAGAACCATTAGCAGTATGCATTACAAAAGCGGGACTGGTAGGATCCCATGCCGTATATCCACGTGCAGCGTTGGTCATGCGCAAGCTGCCATTTGGAAAAGAAGATCCATCTGGCTCACCCTTAATTAACAAGCTACCAGTAAATTCAGTAATAGCATTACCGTCCGAATTTGTGACAATAAACCCATCATGCTTTTCAGCAGTTATATTGGTCATAGGGTAAAAAATATGTGAGAAAAACTTAACACCTTTTTTGATCGCCCAATCCTTCATCGCTGCCGCAACGATGTCTGCTGTCGCTGCATCGAGCGGCGCACCCGTCTGCACTGTTTTCTTTATTGATTTGAAGGCATTCTTTGATAACGCTTCTTCCATAGTAGCGAGATTAAATACATCGCACGCCCAAATTTCACTCAGTGGTTGTGTCGGCTCGCACACTTTTGGCACTCGATTAGTAATTTTGCTTATGGCTTGAATCCGAGATTGATTTCCACTCATTTATATTTCCCTCAATGGCTTGTTATTTAAGTTATATTTTATTAATTCTATTGCATCAGGAGTGACCCCTAGTGCTTCGATACATAAGATCTGCAAGTGAATACGCAGGATTCAGGCCAGATTTTTATTATTAGCTAATTTTTTTAAATATTGACTGTGTAGAGGTTTTGACCAAACTTCCGTAAATTAATGCGCCCTAAAGCTCCCCGAGATGGGGCAAGCACCATTGTTTACTCACTATTGTAGTGCAAATATTTAGTTTGCTTAAAGACTGAGAAATGGATTTATAAGAAATCCTTACTGCTTGAGCACAGTGAAAATGCCTTTGACCAATATTAACCTTATAACCAAATACGGCAACTTGTATATCCATTATTATTTCGCATTAAAATTCGTACCCTAAAGTAAAAATATATTCCTTATCTGTTCCTTTAGTTCCATCGGCTGGTGAGCGATTCCAGTCAACATTCGCTTGTAGTTTTGCATTTATGTAATCGTTCAATGGGAATTTGAACCCTGTACTTGAACGAACATTTATGTCTTCACTGTTTTCCATGCTAAAGAATCCTTCGTGGGCGTGGAATGTACCTAACCAAGAAAATAATGCCTGCTTATAATCAACTGCCCAGCGGCCACCAGTGTAGTGATTATCTTCGTCATCTTCGAAATCTTCTTCGACATAGGCCAAACCCAACTCGCCCTTGAGTTGAAGATCGTCTTGATCAAAAAATTGGTAACCACTACCTAGTGAATAAGTCGATCTTAAGCTTAAAGATTCTTCAAAGTCTTCCTCAAATGATACGGAACCAAAGCCATACCATTTTTCATTAATAAAGTGATCTACTTGCATTGAACCGAAAGTTTCATCCTGTGTTTTATCGCCATTATTCTTCTCAATGGATTTTGCCAGCTCCAATGTATAACGATTTTCTAACGTTCTTGCTTCGGCATGTAAACTCCCCTGGTAGTCCTCATCATCTTCATTGCCACTGGAACGACTTAAGCCGATATCTATATTGCCAGAATATTTAATTTTATCTGACTCTGGCTGCTTTTCTGGTTCCAGTTGATTTGATGCCAGCTCATTTGCTTCGAATAATACGTTTACGTTGTCGTCAGTCACGCTAAATGGCGAACCTTCTTCTTTATTCACTTGCCCAATTTGAGTCTGCCCATTCTCAAAAACGACTTTTATAGGTTCGTCTGTGCTTAAAGTCGTCACGGTGTTCTGTTCTATTTTCAGCCCTTTGGCAAAGGCCGTATCCATGACTATATATTGGTCATTAATTTCTCTGACTGTGCCAAACAATCGATCACCAGACATTAGGGTAATCTCATCTGCTAATATTGTTTGCGTGATAATGACTGACAATAGCAAAACGCTAAGAAGCCTCTTTACGACATTCATTTTTTTATTTACCTAAGATTTATTGGATTACACGTGATGTGACTATAGACTAATGCTGTAACTTATAAGAGAGTATATATAATTTTAAGTTCACATTGCGATTATTGCCGCGGCCGGAATTACCATGCCTATTATTATATTATTTTCCATTATTATTGGTGCATGCCTAGCCTGGTACATACGCAAACGCATTATCGCTGCCAAACACGAGAGATTATTTAATACACCACTTCCCAATCAATGGATCACGTTGCTTGAAGACAATGTTTCCCTTTACTCGCGTTTACCTGGTGAACTGAAAATTCACTTGCATGGCTGCATTCAATTATTTCTAAATGAAAAAGAATTTATTGGCCGTGGTCTCGATATCACCGAACAGATGCGTTTAACCATTGCGGGGAATGCTTGTATGTTGCTATTACAAGGTCATAAACGTCACTTCCCAGGCTTTAGCAGTATCCTGGTTTATCCAGACACTTATGTTGCAAAACAAGTCAATCACCATGGTTCTCATGAAACAATTGAAGACAGTCATCGCGCTGGAGAATCCTGGTTTCGTGGACCAATTGTGCTGTCTTGGGGCGATAGCCTGCGAGGCTCATTGAATGCAAACGACGGCCACAATGTTGTCATTCATGAGTTTGCTCATAAATTAGATGAGCAGAGTGGTCGCATGGATGGCTTGCCCACGCTTAGAAAAAATGTGCATTACTCTGAATGGGCAAGTGTGCTAAGTGAAGAGTTTGATGCACTTAAGTATCGTGCACAACGCGGCAAAAATTCTGTGATGGATGAGTATGGTACAGTTTCACCGCCCGAGTTTTTTGCTGTGGCGACCGAGTCTTTCTTTGAAAAGCCTAAACAAATGAAAAAGAAATTACCGGATTTATATAAACAGCTAAGTCGCTTTTATAGTATTGACCCTGCTGAATGGTAACTAGAATAAATCTTTTGTTCTACCCACTTGGCTCTCTTTAGTCATACGAATGTAGTCTTCTGTTTTTGCTTGCATCAGTTCATCCACTTCCTCAGCATTCTCACTCACGAGCCATTGTTCGGCGTCTTTAGTATCGATAATCACTGGCATACGATGATGAATTTCCGCCATTTTCTCATTTGGGTCTGTGGTACAAATTGATAAGAATAATTCGCCATCTTCACTGATTTCGAAAATACCACCCAAGGTGAATGCCGCTTCATAAGTTTCTATGCGATAACGGTCGCGCTTACCTTTTGATTGGTTTTGATCCCATTCGTAAAATGCATTGATTGGAATTAAACATCGCCGTCGCCGTATCGCTTCACCCCACACAGGACTCTCCCAAATCACTTGGCCCTTGGCGCTGACTCGGCGAGAATTAAATAAGCGTTTCCCTTTATCCCAAGATCGCTTCCAGCCCCAATTCATTAGCGCACTATCCATTTTATTATCCTCATTCACAAATCCTGCCACTAACGGCTTATAATAAGGAAATAAATTTGCACTAAGTTCCATATCAGAGCTACACATTGGCACCCCAATGTCATCCATTAAGATAGCAATATGCTGATAATCGGTTACATTAACTCTTCCACACATATAATTGCTCTAACAATATTTCTCAGCAGTCAGAATATTAACTTAATTTTAGAGTAGATTTAATCCATGAAGATACATAGCGACATAACTATAAATGGGAAATTCTATTCCAAAGGAATGAAGATCCCTTGGTATACAATTTATCCATTTTTTATGATTCACATGCTTATGTTTGGTGGTTCTGGTTTCTTCCTCGCCTATGGCAGTGATGCAGACATTTCATTTTTATACATGCACGGTGGCATCGCGATACTTGTTTACACAATTTTCTACTTCACCATATTTGGCGTTGAGCAAGTAAAATGGATGTTCACGAATGCTGCGCTAGGTTTTCTAGGAATATATTGTGAAATTGACTGGATATTATCTCTTTTTAACAAACATGCTAATGACTTTGCTTGGTATGTCCACGTCGTACCATTTCTTTATTATATTTTATATACCTTTTTACTTAGACAGGCGGTGATAGATATTAGCAGGTCACGTAATAATGAACAGCGGATGAAATATATCAATACCGCATATGTATGTTTGTCATTGATAATTTACTTAACGATATTGATTATGAAATAGAACTGTTAATCCTTGATTATTTCTCAGAAACATTAATAATATTATGATGTTTCAACCTCAGGGGGTGCATATGTACTTTATTACTAACAGACAAATTGACACCTCCAAGCATGGCTTTGATAAATTCACCAAACATCCAAATGTAAAAGGCCCCAACGAATTGCAAGCAGTTGAGATCACAGGCGTCACCACACCAAAATTTAAACTGTTAAAAGATCAATTATCTACCGCTGAAGCTAAACGTCTTAAAAATAAATTCAATTTGGATATAGACGAGAATGCACCGCACTATGCAAGTTTAACTGTTGCTTGCCGCGTGTTTGAGCAAGCAAGGAAAACCTGTAAGAATGTTTTGCTTTATGTGCATGGTTATAACAATGATATTAAAGATGTTTACTCTACTGCCAGAGAGATTGAACGCTTATATGACGTGATCGTAGTTACTTTTACTTGGCCCGCAAATGGTGGAGGTGCTTTATCAGGCACGTTATCTTATTTAGCAGATAAGCGAGATGCACGCGCATCCCAAGACGCATTAAATCGCTGCCTTGACTTAGTTGGGAAATATCATGCTTTACTTACTATGGCAGCTAGAAAAGCGCTAGAAGAGCGAGCTAGTAAAAAATTCATCGACAACCCTACCAAGCAACGAGAGTTCTTGTCCGAACTAATTAAAAAAGATTGCGACCTATCAGTTAGCTTACTTTGTCATAGCATGGGTAATTATGTATTAAAATATGCATTAACCAGCAGCCTTGCTGAATCACGTAAACTTATATTTGATAACATTATTCTTGCTGCTGCTGATGCTAACAATGAATTACACCAAACGTGGGTAGAAAAATTACAAGTAAGAAACTCTATATACATCACTATTAACGAAAATGACTTTGCATTGTCATGGTCTAGACGAAAACCAGGCGAACAACAAAAAGCACGCCTAGGCCATTATTTGAAAAAACTAGACGCCACCAATGCGACTTATGTAGATTTTACACGAGAAAAGGCCGTCAATAATAGTCACACTTATTTTGACAAGAAGACTGTAGCCAACAACAAAGGCGCGTTACGTTTTTTCAAAAAAGTATTCTCAGGAAATGACGTGACACCTTACTTAGAATTCTTATCTCATAACAATACTTACAGGCCTAAGTAAATATTTTGAAAGAATGCAATCAATGTGGCAAATGCTGCATTAAATATAGTAATGGCGGACTCTCAGCCAGTACTGACGAAATCAAATGGTGGGATGCAACCCGTCCACATATATATGACTATGTTCACGACGGCAAAATTTGGGCAGACCCAAGCACCAGAAAACTATTAGCACTATGCCCATGGCTTCGCAAACAACCCAACAATATTTACACCTGCGACATCTATTATGATAGGCCCGAAGATTGTAAGTTTTATCCAGTCACTATCAAACAAATGATTGAGGATGAATGCGAGATGCTAGACACTGGCGACTTATGCAACACTAAGCATGCTCAGAAAAAATTAGACAAGATTATGTTTGCCAGTAGGCCAGCATTAGATAGCGATGAATATTAATTTAAGTGATTAAGCCGCTATTCAAACAAATATAATTCTATAAATTATCCTATATAAGCACACTTATGACGCCATATTAACCGCCTATATATATCACTTAGAATTAGCAAAATTCCTCAAGTAGACTTGTCAATGGTAATACATTACAGCTATCTTATTTATTTCAAGCTTAATTGAGGCAAGCACATGTCAGCTCAAGCACATCTTAATACATTGGTTAATACTCTAATTAAAAATGGTGTGGACCAAGAAAAAATTAGTGTCCTACGAGACAGTTTTAATGACGAGCATGTTGAAGTTTTTCTAGAAAATCTAGCTGCTTTTGAAGATCTTAATGCATTGATAGATGACACATCAGATTGTTCCAATCAATCTAATCTATTAATAGATACTGTCAGCGAATTAATTTCTAGCAAATAGCTTACAAACTATACCGAAACCAAAAATTTGATATAGAAAAGATTTACCATATTCAAATATCACATCATTCTCCAAACCAAGAAAAATGAACATCCTTGTTCATAGTACTTCCTTAAGTTACATTTAACTTAACATCTATAAGACCGGATATATCCGTATTTCTTTCCACATTACAGTCAACATTAAAACAACTACATTTTATAACTACGCTGTAAGCACATGTGTACTTATAAGGTCTTATTAGAGTCAAATACTCCTTCTTTGAAGATTTATAAAATGAAATATATTATTTATTCTGTGTTCTCTTGTTTTTTACTAGCTTCATTCTCAATTGCTTCCGCTGATAAAGCTGTTTTTGCAGGTGGTTGCTTCTGGTGCATAGAAGCTGACTTTGAGAAACTTGAAGGTGTTTCTGAAGTAGTTTCTGGCTTTACAGGTGGCACTTTAAAAAACCCAACTTACAGTGGCAACCATAAAGGACATTATGAGGCTGTAGAAGTTACCTATGACCCAAGCATTGTGAGCTATGAGCAATTACTAGATTATTTCTGGAGGCATATCGATCCGTTTGATCCAAATGGCCAGTTCTGTGATAAAGGATTTAGCTACTTAAGCGCCATCTTTGTAGCTAATGAAAATGAACGTGATAGTGCAGAACAATCCAAGCAAAAAATTATCGACCAGTTTCCCGACAACCCCGTGGTCACACCAATCTTAGACACATCTACTTTTTACCCGATTGAAGGTGACGAAATCTTCCATCAAGATTACTACAAGAAAAATCCCTTACGCTATAAGTATTACCGATGGAATTGTGGCCGTGACCAACGTTTGCAAGAACTTTGGGGCAAAGATACAAGCAATTAAACTATCTCAAGCCAATTGCTTGCTCGCTGCTCTCAAAGCATCTAGCCACTCACGATGAAACTCCTAAAACATCTCTGAAGAATCGACTTTTCCCTTATCTTCTCTGCTGTGACGAGTTGGAATGTGATCACCAGTAATCATTTCTTCATAACACATGCCTGGTCCTACCATTGGATATACGCCAGCATCACGATCAATAATCACCTCTAAGAATGCTGGGCCAGGATAATCTACAAATTCTTTAATCACTTTGGGTAAATCAGCTTTATTGTCTAGGCGCACAGCATATTCAAAACCGTCAGATTCGGCAGATTTAATAAAATTCTTTTTATGTAGCGACTTATCACTGGCAGACAAACGTCCTTTAAAGAAAAGTTTTTGCCACTGCTTCACCATGCCATCACCAAAGTTATTCAGTACTACTGTTTTGACAGGTAACTTATAAGTCGTCACAGTTTCCAATTCTCCCAGATTCATACGAATACTGGCATCACCGTCAATATTAATCACCATTGAGCCTGGTTTAGCGAACTGAGCTCCAATCGCTGCTGGCAAACCAAACCCCATGGTTCCCATGCTGCCCGAGGTCAACCATAAACGTGGCTGCTTAAAATCAAAATACTGGGCAGCCCACATCTGGTGCTGTCCAACACCAGTACTAATAATTGCGTTACCTTTTGTATGTTTGTTTATTTCTTCAATTACTGCATATGGCTGAATCTCATCAGAATGCTTGTCATAATTCATTGCATACTTTGATTTTAAATCTGCAATATGTGCATGCCACTCAGCATAGTCTGCCTCAAGCTTATACACTTCTTGTCCATACTCTAAAAGACACTGCAAACTTTCTGGCAACAGGCCAATATGATGCCAATTCACAGACTTAACTTTATCTATTTCCGACGGATCTATATCAAAATGAGCAATATATTTTGCATTAGGTGCAAATTTTGAGGGTACAGCAGCTACTCTGTCGTCAAATCGCGCGCCAACTGTTATTAAAAAATCACTATCATCAGTCGCATAATTGGCAAATGCAGTGCCATGCATTCCTAACATATGTAAAGCCCGAGGCTTAGTTGTATCGTATGCACCAATCCCCATTAATGTAGTGACAACAGGAATTTTGTATTCATCTGCAAATTTTCTTAGCTGCTTTGAAGCTTCACCATTAATGGCACCACCACCTGCATAAATTAGCGGGCGCTCAGCCTGAGCTAGCGCATCATAAAACTGCTTTTTTTTGTCGGCTGTTAATTCAGACGAGATAACTTTATGAATACGCTCACGATAACCACGCACTGGTAAACGACCGCGCCCACGGAAAGGGCCTACCCAGTTCTGAACATCTTTGGGAATATCAATTACAACTGGGCCAGGTCTGCCTGTACGCGCTATTTCAAATGCAGTACGAATAGTAGATTCTAATTTTGTTGGATCAGTCACCAAGAAAATGTGTTTAGCAACTGCGCCCATGATGTTAGAAATTGGCGCTTCTTGGAACCCATCACTACCAATTGCTGCAGTGGGAACTTGCCCACAGATCACTACAATTGGAATAGAGTCAGCCATGCAATCTCTTACAGGTGTCACAGTATTGGTCGCACCCGGACCAGAAGTCACCATCACTACACCAACTTTACCGCTAGCACGCGCATATCCGGATGCCATAAATCCAGCTCCTTGCTCATTTGCGGGGACAATTAATGGCATCGCGTCATTTGTTTCTGCATTGAAGCGAAATACAGCGTCATATGTAGGCAGAATAGCGCCACCGCTATATCCAAAAATGACGCCTGTTTGTTCTTGAGCAAGCACTTGGACGATAATATCTGAACCAGTCATCTCCTGACCGGCGAGCGGATGATCCGAAACCTGTTCAATTTCTAGGGCTTGTTGAGCAGCACTTTGCATAACTTTTGTAATATCTTGATTAAAAAGGACTTATATAAGAACTTACTTATTTATAACCGGAGAGTCAATGACCAATAAGTAACAACCTCACAGTTGTAAGAGTCAGTTATGAATATCTTCAAATAAAGCACCTTAAGCGCTGGACATACTTCTGAATCATTTAATTATTAATGAAGTATTTAGTTGCTAGAAATTTAATCAACAGCGACATTATATAGATTCAATTGTCTTATTTACTTGCACGCAATATTGGAAAACGCTAGTTTGAGATATGGAGACTTCACACTTATAAATATCATAATAGATCATGGATTCAGATATCAGCGCAAAAAGTTACAAACCAGAAGAGTACTTCGTCGAAAAAGAGCCCTATTACGAACCTGTGGCTGATGAGATTGAGGTTTATGAGGCGGCTTATAGGAATAAACTTCCATTGTTACTAAAAGGTCCGACGGGATGTGGCAAAACCCGTTTTATGGAATATATGGGCTGGCGATTGAGACGACCTCTGATTACAGTGTCATGCCACGACGATCTAACAGCCTCAGACCTAGTTGGCCGTTACTTAGTCACTGGGGGAGAAACAGTCTGGGTGGACGGACCTTTAGCTAGGGCAGTTCGTACTGGTAGCATCTGTTACCTAGATGAAATAGTTGAAGCGCGAAAAGATACAACAGTGGTTATACATCCTCTATGTGATGATCGCCGTGTACTACCTATGGAAAAAATAGGCGAATTGCTCGAAGCACCTGATGAATTTTGTATGGCAATTTCATATAACCCAGGTTATCAAAGCGTATTAAAGGACCTGAAACAGAGTACCCGTCAGCGATTTGTAGCGCTTGAGTTTGACTACCCTAGTGCCACTATTGAACAAAAAATTATCGAGAAGGAAACATCGGTAGATGCAAATACTGCTAAGCAGTTAGTTAAATTCGCACAGATGACTCGCAACCTCAAAGGCAGCGGACTCGATGAAGGAGCAAGCACACGATTACTTGTCCATGCAGGAAAACTTATTCAAACAGGCGTGAATCCAGTGACTGCCTGTAAGAGTGCAATCTCTCAAGCGCTGACAGATGACCCTGAAATGCTATCCGCGGTCAATGAACTCAGCTCTTCTGTTTTCTAAATCAATAAATCTGGTATTTTCGGGAGTGTATGAATTTCTCCTGTTTTATCTTACAGATTGTTTGCGTCGTGAACGCTAATCACTTCAGTGAAAGAAGGGTAAACTACTCTATAATGTTGTAGCTGATTGACAGGGCCAAAACCTATGCCATCTGAATTATATAAAACCATGCACGAACAACAAGAGTGTGCACATGCCATGCTCAATAGCATTCAAAATTTATTCGCAAACAATCACTCTTCTACCATTACTCAAGCATTAGATAACAAAATACTAGAAGGACTCATTCAGCTATACGCCATTGGCACAAACATTGAAGATTCTAAATGTAGCACTGAAATAGACCCGGATGACATCACACAAATAGGTGAGTACGGCTTCAACTTACTCACTGAACTTCTACAGTGGGCTCATAAGAACCATTGCAGTGACTTCACTAAAACTACACGTCAACTAATTTTGTCATTAGCCTTATGGATATCTAAACACCAAGGTGAACTAAGAACGTTAGAACCTATTATTGACGCATTTGCACAAACTGCAAATAAAACAAATGACAGCATTCAATTAAAACAACTCGTAAAAATGATGGATAACGTTATTGCCAGCTGTTCAAGCGTGATTAAAAACGACTCAGAAAAGATCAATCCTCTGCGTCCATGGAGAGTTATACATTTAAACAAGGCTATTACTGCAACCCGCTCGCATGACACAGAATTAATCCGTCGAGTATTTCAAGATCTCGTTTACTCCTTTCCTGATGATGCTGCCGATTTTTTCTCAGAAGGAATGCATGAAATAGATAGACTCAATTATCCAGAACCTGTTAGACAAATATTGCAGGAGTACTTTAATAAATATAGTCGACCAAAAATGAATTAGATAGTCGCATTAAATCACTAGCAAGTCAGAAAATTCCCCTTTTTCTCCTAACTTTTCCCATAATTCATCAAGTGCAGCTTCAGACAATATTGTAGCCTCTGGCTCATCATCTAGTAGATAGAATTTTGTATAGCCACCATCCAGCAAAGTTTTTTTCAAATAAACATAAGATTTAGTACGCAACATTCCAAATGGCCAAAATTCTATTACTAGAGGAATTTTTTTAGAAATAGTACTAGAAGCTCCAGCTAACACATACCCCTCATACCCTTGAGTATCCATCCAGACCAATACATTTTTCTCGACAGACGCATCAAATATGCTGTCCAGAGATTCTGACTTTACCTTGATTTTTTGTAGAGACGAATCACCGTTATTTTCATCAACCATAATTCTATGGTCCCCAAAATTATCTACAGACTGCTCAAGCACGAGCTGTTCTCCATCATCTTTACCTAACGCGATATTATATGTATCAATCTGAGAATTGAGATCATTAATAAGTACATTTGCCTTAAGCAATCTATAGTTAAAAGGATCAGGCTCAATAGCAATAGCCTCATCAAAATATCCTCGCTTAATTGCAGGAATACAGATTGTCCCAATATTAGCCCCTATATCAATTAGCAAAGAGTGTTTTTTATCAAACTGCAATATCTTTAAAGCGGCTGTTAGTTTATCTAAATCAAATTCCTTATTAGAAAATAGTCCTCTTGCAATAGTCTTGTCACTGCTAGACACAATAAAATTTTCATTAATACAATTTGAAATCATCAATGTATTCATTGGTGCAGAATCGAAAATCCACCTTCGAAAAGATTTAACTGATAGCGGCGCCCAAAAAAGTAATTTCACTAATAAAAGTTTTACTTTTCTCAACGGTCTATTAATTTTCATTAAGCATTTATCCCCACGCCAAACAAATAAGCTTATTAAATATAAAATCAAGTACAATCACGCACTATTCTCACATAGTTAGATTATTAAATGAATCAATTCCAACACGAATCACATCAACACGACTTTATCTCGTTTTGGGACGCTTTTAAATTTTGGTTAAAGCTTGGCTTTATAAGTTTTGGTGGCCCCGCAGGTCAAATCGCTATCATGCACCAAGAACTTGTAGAGAAACGTCGTTGGATTTCTGAGCAGCGTTTTTTACATGCGCTTAATTTTTGCATGTTATTGCCAGGTCCAGAGGCACAGCAACTTGCTACTTATTTTGGCTGGCTAATGCATAAAAGCTGGGGAGGCATTGTGGCAGGCGCGCTGTTTGTTGCGCCATCATTGTTTATTTTAATCATGCTATCGTGGATTTATATCTCTTACGGTGATGTACCAATTGTTGCTGGTATATTCTATGGGATTAAACCTGCCATCACCGCTGTAATCATTCATGCTGCATACCGCATTGGCTCACGCGCCATTAAAAATGGAATGCTGTTTTCTATTTCTATTGCTGCATTTTTATCTATCTTTATATTTAATATTCCATTCCCTATTATTGTAGTTTGTGCTGCCATTATTGGCTTTATAGGTGGTCGCATTGTTCCTGATAAATTTATATCAGGGGGGAAACATAGTTCTAATGATAAATCTTTTGGCCCGGCGATAATTGATGACAATACTCCAATCCCCAAACATGCAAAATTCAGTATCAATAAACTTCTCTGTGCGATTGTTATAGGATTTATCTTATGGCTTGTACCTATGTCATTATTATATCATTTTTATGGATGGGACCATACCTTGACTCAAATGGGATGGTTTTTCACTAAGGCTGCCTTAGTTACTTTTGGTGGCGCTTATGCAGTGCTGCCGTATGTATACCAGGGCGCAATTGAAAACTATTCATGGGTTACACCCACTCAAATGATCGATGGTTTAGCACTAGGTGAAACGACTCCTGGCCCATTAATTATGATTGTTGCATTTGTTGCTTTTATTGGTGGATACATTAATAATTTATTTGGTACAGATCAATTATTCTTAGCCGGCGCTGTTGCCGCCACTCTAGTGACTTGGTTTACTTTTTTACCTTCCTTTTTATTTATTTTTGCCGGCGGCCCTTTTATTGAGACTACCCATGGTAATTTAAAATTTACTGCTCCATTAACAGCAATTACAGCCGCAGTTGTTGGAGTCATAATAAACCTAGCATTATTCTTTGGTTACCATGTTCTATGGCCGCAAGGTTTCTCAGGATCTTTTGACTGGCCATCTGCATTGATAACGATTCTAGTGACTGTTTCACTTTTCTATTACAAATCAAACCTACTTCTTGTCATTGCAGTATGTGGAGCATTAGGGTTATTAATAAAATTTATAGATTTTAATCTTTAACAAGCCTTAACTGTTTACCCTATACGTATATATCTTGTACTCTTATACATACAAGTTGAGTAGTTTGTATTTTTTGCTTAACTATAATAATTATAAGGAGTCGAAAATGGATGATACTAGTCGTATAAAATATTTAAAAATTGCATTAGTTCTTATAGGCATTACATTTACATTTATAATACTGCCGCTAACAATATTTTGGCCCTCCGGCTGGTCTTGGCATGGTGAAGGTCGTTCATATTACCTAGAGATGATATTAAGTATTTATGCCACGTTAGGCATTTTCTTAATGCTTGCTGCACGCAACCCTCTAGAACATCGTAGCTTAATTTGGTTTACTGTCTGGTCTAGTGTTGCTCATGGCGCTGTGATGGCTTGGCAATCGTTCGATGGCCACCACAATATGGGTCACTTACTAGGAGATGTACCTGCGTTATTTATTGTAGCTGCAGTACTTGCGTATCTCACTCCAAGAAAAACATAAAACTCAGCAGCCATAAAAAAAGCCAGCTCAATGAGCTGGCTTTTTACTCTTTAAATTACAAGAGTAAGGAGGTGTTAAAAAAGTGCGATACCGACAGCAAATATTAGTGATAATACGCAAATCAGCATCATGGTTTCAGTCGCGGCGGACTTACAAAAGTTTGAGTTACCAAACATGTTAATTCTCCAAATATGCTAAATAGTTTATGACGATTAGTATAGTAGAAAGTTCTAATATAAGCAAGATTTAATATGGCTATGCCGACATATGGTCAATAATCGTTAACAGACTGTTTATTATGAGGTTTTAATAAGACCTCTTGAATGTATACAACGAGCAATTAGATCGCAATTTAATCATTTTTCCATAAATAAGGTAGGGTATTTTGGTACAAAGCGCGTTTTTCTTTTCAATATTAATTGCAGCTAGCCTGGCTTTTTCCATAATGCTCATGCCGTTCTTTGAGCCCATCCTGTGGGCAGTAACGCTGGCAATTATTTTCAAGCCAGTTCAAAAGAGACTATTAGCTAGTATGCCGAACCAAGAAAACTTAGTTTCTTTATGCACCTTATTAATTATTATATTTGCAGTGATTGTACCGGCACTATTTTTATCTACATCTGTGGGCCGTGAAGGTGTTGCTCTATATAAGTCCATCATCAGCGGTGAAATAGATTTATCAGGCCCTTTAAGTTGGGCCCAGAATACTTGGCCATCACTGATTGATCGTGCAGAAAGCTTGGGCGTAGATATTGAAGAAGCAAAACAAAAACTTTCTTCATCTGCTTTACAGGGTAGTCAATGGGCCGCATCACATATATTCACTTTTGGCCAAAACACAGTCCGTTTTGCGGTTATGTTTTTCTTAATGTTGTATTTGTTATTTTTCTTTTTACGAGATGGCAAAAAAATAATTGATATGATTATTCATATCTTGCCGATAGGCGATGACCGCGAACGCTACTTACTTTCAAAATTTGCCGAAGTATCACGCGCAACTATAAAAGGCACATTAGTCGTTGGCGCAATTCAAGGCACGATCGGTGGAATTACTTTTTCTTTACTAGGTATTGAGTCTGCCATATTTTGGGGAGTAGTAATGACTTTATTATCTATACTTCCAGCTATTGGCTCAGCATTAATTTGGATACCAGCTGCGATCTATTTAATCACCAGCGGCATGTTAATTAAAGGAATTATATTAATTATAGTTGGTGTCTTTATTATTGGCATGATAGATAACATCCTGCGTCCAATCCTTGTTGGACGCGATACAAAAATGCCCGATTATCTCATTCTATTAAGTACCTTAGGTGGCATTGCCATGATCGGCATTTCAGGTTTTGTGCTAGGCCCGATAATAGCAGCATTCTTTCTTACCATTTGGACAATGTTCGCGCAGGAATATAATACTGACAACACTAAAAAATAAGCTCTTTAACTCGTTTCTTTAATACTGGCACAACTTCCAACTCAAACCATTTATTTTTTTTAAGCCAAAGTTTATTGCGAGGCGAAGGATGCGGCATAGGCAGATAATATGGTGCATATTGTCTCCATGCACGAACAGTTTCAGTTAAGTTCTTCTTTTTTACATCTTGCAAATAAAATTTCTGCGCATACATGCCTATTAGTAACGTTAATTTAATCTGCGGCATTAAATTCAATAACTGAGGATGCCACATCGGTGCACATTCGGGCCTAGGTGGTAAATCACCTGATTTACCTTTGCCTGGATAGCAGAACCCCATCGGCATTATTGCTATTTTTGTATCATCATAAAATATTTCTCGATCCACCCCGAGCCAGTCACGCAGCGTATTTCCGCTTGTATCATTCCAAGAAATGCTACTTTCATGTACTTTAGTTCCTGGTGCTTGACCTATAATTAGCACCTTAGCAATATTTGAAGGACGTACGATCGGATTAGGTTTAAAAGGGAGCTGACAAGCACACTGAGTGCACGCACGTATTTCTTTAGTTAACGCTATCAGCTTAGTGCTGGCCATTACTTTTTCTTGTTTCGCGAACGCCTAACTTGATAAGCAGAAATTTCTTGCATTAATTTGCTATAAGGGAAATTGTTCACTAATTTATATCTTGCAAGCGCCAATTGAAAAACATTGTAGATATCATTCTCGTCAAGTTCATCCTGTTGCAATATTTTCACTAAACCTTTAACTGCTCCATTTTGAATTCTTATTTCTGCATTATGTGGCAACTTTCCATCTATGCTTTTTTTTTGAATAGCAAAACGTGCATTTTCACGTAGAGAATGGAGAATTTCATTACAGAATTGTTGCGCTGTATTACTCTTGCATGAAACTCCTTCTCTATCAGCTAGATTAAAACGTGCTGATTTTGTACAATTACATACACGAGAATTAATTGCCTTTTCAAATACACATCGAATCGGGTTTATATTTTTATATGTAGAGTGATATTCGATTTCATCCATAGTAAAATATTATTTATTTTTCCCATTCACGCAAAATTGGTGCTTCTCTGTTTTGGGTTAGCTTAGCTTCAGCAATATCCTCATTATCTGCAAACATAATTTTAATCTCACTTACATCTTTCACTTCTAGTTCAGCTCTCAAATTTCGTGCAAAAAGCTTTGCATCCTTATATTCAGGAAAACTATTTTTTAATTCAGCGTCACGGACGACACCATTAGTACCCTTATTTAAATGAAATACAAAATATGGCATATGTTCTGGACAAGTTAGTTGATTTACGTAATTTAAACACTGTTCTAGCTAGTTGCAAATAACCAGGTCGGGTAATAAGGCCTATTCTAAAATTAAATATCAAGCTTACTGAAGTGTTATTGACAGTGCGGCTATTATTTTCAATAGTGCTAATATGAATAGTTCATTGAATTTTGCCGCCAAACTGGACGATGTCCGTCCTGGTAATACCAAAAAAATATGTTTCCCGAATCATCGCCCGATATTATTAGCAAATGTAGGTGGAATTATTTATGCTGTTGACGACACTTGTACGCATGAAGATTCTTCCTTGGCATTGGGCTGTTTGCGTGATGATAAGGTTAAATGCACGTTGCATGGCAGTTGGTTTAGCGTTATTACTGGCGAACCTACCGAGGATCCTGCAGACGAACCACTAAATCGTTACAAGATTGAAATTAATGATGATGAGATCTGGATAGATCTCTCTCCCATCGAATAAGTCATTGCCTGAATTCTTTAATCTATTAGTTTCACTAATAGATAACTAATCCTCTTCCTTATGCACTTCTACGGTGCAGCACTGCTTTAAATTCGTAATTATTACACCGGTCTGTAAATTCTAATCGCCCGGCATTAAAAACCTCATAATTTTTTCTCACAATAAGATACTGAATATAGATAAATTATTTCTATTAAATACGCTTATTTAATCTATTTAATTTTTTTTGGCATTTATATTGCGTATTAATAAATAACATATAAAAGCAATGGCCTGAATCCACAAGGAGGTTTTATGAAGTCATTAATTTTAGCTACAACATTATTTATCTCTACGCTGTCAGTTGGCCAAGCCTGTGATGAAATGAAAACTACACAGGCCGTAGTTGACTACGTATGTGACTATTCTTTAGTAAGTAACACACAATGTAATATTTGGAAAGAAGATATGCGCCAAATGAATTATAATAACCGTATTATTATTGACTCATTTATTAGCTGGGATAAAAATAAAGAAGAACCCAATAATTATATTGCAGAGACTAATTAATCTATCGAAGACAAAATAATCTCCGTTCAGGCGGGGATTATTTTTATAACAATTAACATTGTTGTGTGCCATGGTACAAATTTACCACATGCCGCGCTTCTGCAAAAAACAACCAACGCTCAATCATCACACCTATAAAGCCACTGATGATTGCAATTATAAACACTATACTGATAGGCATTATCGTCACACCTACCCAAAGCACCAACGCAGGAATAGCGAAAGCAAACAACAGTACTAACCAACGCAATGCAATTAAACGTACCCTCGCCACTTGATATCCGAACTCATCTGTTAGAAAAGTCCCAGCAGTGTGGCCCACATCGAGCAAACGTACCATGCTCCTCGTAAAAGAAGTGGCTGTGTTAATGGTTGGACCAGCCGGTGCGCCAATCCAGAAGAAGTAAATAATTTTAGATATTGCAGCAATAATAATTAAGTAGGTAATCGTCACTACTAACCCTGCTATCACAGTCTCATATATAGAAACAATAAATAAAAATATCAAACCACCCAACATAGCACCCAATAAAATGTAGTTTATAGGTGTTAAAGCATTATGCCATTGTCTAATTGTTTTCAGACAGGCATAGATCATTCCTGTGGAAAATATAGTAGTAATCGCCCACAGCGCAGCAAATATTGAAATAATAGCAAGCCAATTATAACCACCTAAATCTTTCCATATTGTAACCATATATAAAGCAGCAACTGGATAAAACAATACTGCTAACAATCCTTCGCGTGCTAACCAAGATGTGCGTATACGACTAAATGCTCTCCACGCATTCTTTGGATTTGCTAAATGAAAAGTTGATGAGATCAACCCAAATGTAATCAATACTAAAGCAATACCACACGACAACAAAATGCCTTCGCTGCCTAATGGGTTTGTCTGACTAATAGAATTATACAAACAAGTGATTGCAAATAAGCCATAACCAGTGCCGGATGTCACTGTAAAAAATATTACTGATAGTGCTGGATGCATCGATATTCTTCCCTGATTTTATCTTGACACTAAACGATTTACCCAATCTTTCACTGCTTTGATTGACTTAGTTTCATTAATGTAAGTATCGACGTTTTTCTTTTCACGTGGACTCAAATACTTATTCACTGGCTCATATCCAAGCTCAGGCATTAGCTGTTCACCATTTCTTTCTCGTGAAATAATAGACACCTCTGAGTTTGGATCATCAAAATCACCAAAATAACGTGCATGTGAAGGACACGTCATCACACATGCAGGCTTACGCTCTTCTTCTGGCAAATTATGGTCATAAATGCGATCTACACATAAAGTGCATTTCTTCATTACACCATCTTCGCGATCTAACTCTCGCGCACCATAAGGACAAGCCCATGCGCAGTAGTTACAACCCATACATTTATCCTGGTCAACCAACACAATGCCATCTTCTTCACGTTTATATGATGCACCTGTAGGACACACAGTAACGCATGCGGCATCATCACAGTGCATACATGACATAGGGAAGTGAACAGTTTTACTGTTCGGATAATCACCTACTTCGTAATTTCGAATACGATTGAACCAAACACCAGTTGGATCTTTTCCATAAGGCTCGAAATCAGTTAGCGGACCAGTTGTTCCCGATGTGTTCCACTGCTTACATGCGACAGCACATGCATTACAACCTACGCATGTATCTAAATCTATTACCAATCCTAGTTTCATTCTTATTTTCCTTTCTTGGTATCGCCACGTGTTAAAATATCTTTCAGCGAACGATTCAACCCAACGGCCTCATGCGTTTGATAACGAAGTTTTCCTTTGGAGTCTTGTGCACCAGGCAATGGCTTAATTGTTTCAAAGTTGGGCCAGATACCAATCTCACCTTTTTTTGCTGGGTAAACTTTAACTTGCAAGTCATACCAAGCAGCTTGGCCTGTAATTGGATCTGAATTCGTTATTGGCCTACCTGTATCACCACAAGGCAAATGTTCATTTATTAAATGATTTAACAAGAAACCTTGGTTGGACTCATTTGCTTCTGGATCAAGGCCCCAAGTACCACGTTGTTTACCAATTGCATTCCAAGTCCAAATTGTCCCGGTCTCGACACCTTCCATTAATTTCACTTGCACTCGAATTTTTCCTGTCTTTGATTCCACCCAAATCCAAGATAGATCTTCTATATTCATCTCTTTAGCTTTTTGCCGATTCATATACATATAGTTTTGCGCAAGAATTTGTCGCAACCATGCATTCTGCGAATCCCATGAGTGATACATCATCATTGGACGTTGAGTAATGGCATGAAATGGATATTCCTCTGGTGATGTACAGCGTTGCTCTAATGGAATGTAAAACTCTGGCAACGGATCAAAGAAACGCGATGCACGATATTGGTCACGCTCATCTTTCGGTTGCGGACCATCATATAAACCCAATCCAGCTAAACGGAATTTCTGTAGTGTCTCAGAATACAATTCCATAACAATTGGTTCAGAATTCCCAATAAAACCAGCATTTTTGGCAAATTCTAAATAGTCTTTATTAGCAAAACGGTAATAACGCTCATGCTTCGCCAATTTGTATTCAAAGAAACATTCATTCTCAATGTACTTTTCCCACTGATTTGGGTTTGGTTCTCCACACAAAGATTTTTCACCATCCTTTCCACGCCATCCAGCCAAGAAACCAATTCCCGGTGCTTTCTCATAATTAACTATAAAATCTTTATAGCCTTGATATTTTGCCGAGCCATCTGTATTAGTAAATGCAGGAAACTTCAAACGCGATGCTAGCTCTACCATTACTTCTTGCCATGGGCGCACATCCGTTGTTATTTCTACCACTGGCGCACGAATCGCATCGCAAACACCATCGGGTTCAGAAATAGGGCGATCCAACATAGAAATTGTATCGAATCTTTCTAAGTAAGTAGTATCGGGTAACACTAAGTCTGCAAATGTCACCATTTCAGAATGAAATGCATCAGCGACCACCAAGAATGGAAGTTTGTATTCACCATGTTCATCTTTTTCACGCAAAAGATCTCTGATCTTTCCAGTATTCATTGATGAATTCCAGCTCATGTTCGCCATGAAGAAAATTAATGTATCAATTGGATAAGGATCACCGTTTACAGCGTTGGTTATCACCATATGCATTAAGCCATGATTAGCAATTGGTGCTTCCCATGAATAGGCTTTATCAATCCGTAATGGGTTACCGTCATCATCAATCACTAAGTCTTCAGGACATGTTGGGAACCCTAATGGTGGACTATCTAAAGGCTCACCTGGTGCTTTAGGTTTTGCGGGTTTAATTGGCGGGCATACATGTTTCGGGTATGGTGGTTTAGCAAGGTGCCCTCCTGGAACGTCAACACTGCCCAACAATACTTGTAGCAAGTGAATTGCACGACACGCCTGAAAACCATTTGAATGTGCGGATACTCCACGCATCGCATGCATAGAAACTGGTCGACCTATAAAGCTATCGTGTTTGCGCCCCGCCCAATCTGTCCACTCTGTTTTAATCTCTATACTTTCTTCAAATGCTACGTGCGCCATTTCCATGGCAAGACGTTCAATCATATCTGCAGGCACACCGCAGACTTTACTCGCGTGCTCAGGCGCATATTCATCTGCCAAGTAACGTTCGGCTAAAATTGTAAATGATGTTTTTACAGTTATACCTTCAGGTGTTTTATATTCGCCAAACAAAGCAGGTTTTGTTTCTGCAATTGTTGCATCAACAAATGTTTCTTTTTCTTGATCCCACGCAAGTGGTTTGCCTTCGTCATTACGATAAATAAGGCCGTCGCCCATTTCTTGTGGCGTGTTTACAACTAACTGCGTTGCATTGGTGTAACGCAACACATATTCATAATCGAATAAGTCATTCTTAAGTAGAACGTGCACCATAGACAATGCAAGCATTGCATCGGTACCAGGTTTAATCGGAATCCATTCATCTGCAATCGCTTGATAACCAGTACGAACTGGATTAATAGAAACAAACTTAGCGCCACGACGCTTTAATTTTTCTAGGCCTATTTTAATTGGATTAGATGAATGGTCCTCTGCTACACCCCATAACATAAAATATTTAGTGTGTTCCCAATCTGGGTCGCCAAATTCCCAGAAAGCATGGCCGATAGTATATAACCCACCAGCAGCCATATTCACAGAACAGAACCCACCGTGCGCTGCCCAATTAATTGTTCCGAACTGTTGCGCCCAAAACCCGGTTAATGCCTGCATCTGATCACGGCCCGTAAAAAATGCCAACTTCTTAGGATCGGTCTTGCGAATTTTATCAAGGCGTTGGGTTAAATAATCTAGCGCTGTCTCCCAGCTAACCGGCTCGAAATCACCTTCTCCACGCTCGCTATCTTTTTTACGCATTAGCGGTTGACTAAGTTTTCCAGGTGAATTCTGTTTCATAATGCCCGCATTACCCTTCGCACAGAGCACACCCTTATTAATAGGGTGATTCTTGTTACCTTGAATAAAACGAACTAGATTGTCTTCAACAGTGACCTTAATACCGCAGCGACAAGCACACATATAGCAAGTAGTGAACTTTTGCTCCTGATTACTATGATCTTCAAATTGAGGTAAGTTTGCGGGCACCGATATTCCTTTTTAGGTGAATCCACTCATCTATGAGCGTAATTTGCATCAACAGCTTAAATTATGTACGTATAATTTTTTAGAATAAGCGTTATTTAATATTCTTATACACTAACGTCGTTCGATTCCTCGATGCCAATTAATCTTGCTAATACCGGCATTTCATTTAAACCATAAGGGAAAATTGTCTATAAACGCGTCAATTTACATCTGGGTCTCTTACCCAAATTATTGATTTACATAAATTTATTGCACTATTCGCGTTTTTTAAAGTCATACTGTACTGTGACTAAAAAATCTTCAGGAGACTAACCCAATGGAAGCATATGAGGGTCTAATTCAAACTATCGCACTGACCATGGGCGTTGCATGGGCCAGTGGAATCAATCTATATGGCACCTTAGTCGCATTGGGAGTCATGATGAATATGGGTTATGTCGATCTTCCTCCTGATTTACAAGTCGTCGGCGACCCATTAGTCATTGCAGCGGCTGGATTTATGTATGTTGTTGAATTCTTTGCTGACAAGATTCCAGGCGTTGATACTGGCTGGGACACCCTTCACACGCTTGTTCGCATACCGGCAGGCGCATTGTTAGCAGCAGGTGCCATTGGTGAAGTCGGCGCAGGAGCAGAAATAGCTGCAGCTATTGTAGGTGGTTCTATTGCTGCCGGCACACATTTCACTAAAGCAGGTACGCGTGTATTGATTAATACCTCACCCGAACCATTTTCAAACTGGACTGCTTCTGTTACTGAAGATATTGCTGTATTTGCGGGCCTTTGGGCAGCACTTCAACACCCAGTGTTATTCCTAGTATTACTAGTACTATTTTTATTGTTGATAATTTGGTTACTACCAAAACTATTTCGTGCTATTAAAAAAGTTATGCGCTTCTTTATTAATTTCTTTTCTGGCAAAAAAGAACCGGAACCCAGTTTCGAATCCGCCATTGACCAACCTAAACCTCCGACCTTGACCAAGGAGTGACTACACAACTCTCTTATCTACAATTGGGTGGCTTGCACTACTCACAACTACTTGTTCTAAAACGTCTAATGGCTATGTACACTAACTAGCTTTTTACTATTAGGCAGTCAAAGGTTATCAACATGTCAAACTGGATCGATGCAGAAGTTATCGAAAACATTCACTGGACGGATACGCTTTATTCATTAAGAGTCAAGGGCGATATTGGCGACTACGAAGCAGGTCAGTTCGGTCGCCTTGGACTCATGATTGACGATCAAATTGTAGGACGCCCTTACTCTTTTGTTAGCGCACCACATGAAGACAACTATGAGTTTTATTCTATCAGTATAGAAGAAGGCATCCTTTCTCCACTCTTAGCAAAACTTAAAGCTGGCGACCATATTTACTTAGGGAAAAAAGCCAACGGATTTTTAGTGCTCAATGAAATTCCTGACAGCGATGACTTATGGATGATTTCCACTGGTACCGGCATCGGTCCTTTTTTATCAATTTTGAAAACAGAAATTCTATGGCAACGATTCAAGAAGTGTGTACTAGTGCATGCCGTACGCACTTCTCAAGAACTTACATATCAAGAATTAATTAATGACATTAAGCAAAAACACTCCGACCAGTTTGAATATGTGCCATTTGTAAGCCGTGAGAAAACTGAATTTGCATTACCTGGCCGCATTCCCATAGCCATAGATAATGGCTGCCTTGAAGAGCGCGCTAATTTAAAGATTGAGAATGGAAAATCACAAATCATGTTATGTGGCAACCCTCACATGGTTAAAGATGTACGTGAAACTTTAGAAAAACGCGGTTTAACTAAAAATCTACGCAGAACACCAGGAAGTATCAGTACAGAGAATTATTGGTAGAAGAAACTATTATATTTCAAATATAAGGCTACTATATGCATAATACATTCAACGTTAACACCAACATGCTTTTCATTTTCTCTGTTGAATAATTTGGTAATCAGCATGGAGCGAACATTTATATTATATAGAAAATATATTTTTTTATATAAATTAACATTTTTTTTCTCTATATTATTGCTTTACTTAGCCCCACTACTTGTAATTGCCCAAGATATTTATCGCTCTGATCAATATCTCTTCAAGCTAAATACTATTACAGACAAATTGAATCGCCCTTGGGGATTGGCTTTTCTTCCAAATGGCGATTTTCTTATTACTGAACGAGTAGGCCGACTTAGAATTGTAAAAAATGGCCAACTTGACCCTAATCCTATCGTTGGCTTACCCAAAAATATATTTGTTAAAGGTCAAGGTGGATTATTAGATGTCGCTATTCATCCCGAGTTTGCCACCAACAACTTAGTTTATATTTCATATGCTGGGGGTGATGAGAATAACGCGAGTACTGAAGTAGCCAAAGGTCGATTGGTCAACAATAATCTGGAAGATACTGAAACTATTTTTATTGCCGAACCAAAAACAGAAGGCAGCCTTCATTATGGTTCAAGATTAGTATTTGCTGCTGATGGCACTTTATATATTACTACTGGTGATCGCTATGATCGCTTACATGATGCACAAAAACCTAGCAACCATTTAGGAAGCATTATTCGCATCAACGATGATGGAACAATACCTAAAGACAACCCATTCTTGGGCCATAAGACTATTCAAGCTGAAGTATATTCATATGGACATCGCAATCCTCAAGGAATCACTATTAGACCTTCTGATCAAACTATTTGGTCACATGAACATGGTCCACGCGGGGGCGATGAAGTAAATAAACTAAAACCTGGTGCAAACTATGGATGGCCAGCAATTACGTATGGTATCGATTACAGCGGAGAAATTATATCTGACAAAACACATTCTCACGGCATGGAACAACCTATTGTATATTGGGACCCCTCTATAGCACCTAGCGGAATGGCATTTTATACAGGCAATCAATTTCCCCAATGGAAAGGAAACTTATTCATTGGTGCACTAGTATCAAAACACTTGCGTCGTATTGTAATGAAAGGCGATAAAATCATTAAGCAGGAAATATTACTTGAAGGAACAGCACGTATTCGCGATGTACGCAACGGGCCTGATGGGTATTTATATATTCTTACTGATGAAAAAAATGGGAAGTTATTAAGGCTAGAGCCTATCAATTAATAAAAATTTGTAAATACAACGGGCATAATAAATTATTAGCCTTGCGGTTCACTACCCATAGCCTTTAATGTCATGCAGTCGAGCTTTCAAATAAGTAACGGATACAGTCCTACTTAGATATATTTATTCACAGTAATAATTTTAGTCAATAACTAAGATTAAATGCGAGTGATTTATATGTATTATGCTTTATTCGTCATAAGCACAACGAAATCCAATAGATCCGTAAATACTACGACCGCTTACTGGTGGTTTTACATTTCTGAAAGAGCTACGCAAGTTTTTTCGACTTTCATCCCAAGAACCACCGCGCACAACACGTTGCTTCCCTGAACTTGGACCAGCTAGATTATTTTTTGCATAGTGCTCAGAAACTGCATTTTTACCATACCAGCTCCCAGTCCATTCTCCGGCATTTCCATGCATGTCAAATAATCCAAATGCATTCGGTGCACGACTAGCGACTGGCCATGTTCTATCTTCACCACAACCATCTGGCTCATTTGGAACAGATCCAAATGTTTTACCATCATCTACAATAGCTTGTTCGCACGTCACTTCTTGACCCCAAGGGTATCTTGATGAAGATCCAGCACGTGCCGCCTTTTCCCATTCTGGCTCAAAAGGAAGTCTTCCTCTTCTCCATGCACAATAATCAGCAGCTTCTTGCCAATCGACGCAGTTGATAGGATGATCCCCTCTATTGTCAGCATTCAAATTGCAATACTTATTGCGCTTATAATCTTTCGGTTTTGTACATTTTTCAGCATCTATACATGCTTGATATTCTTGTACAGTGACTTCGTGGGTATCCAGATAGAACACGGGTACATTAACCTTTGTACCACCAGGCTCACCTTCATCATTTTCGCACTGGTCATCCCCCAATGAGCATCCCATTGCAAATTCACCAGAAGGTATTTTTACGCGCTCGGCATATGTATATTGACTCGTTGCCAGCAAAAATATAACTAAATACCATTTAACAGATTTATTATTATTCACAATCAGCTCCTATTACTCCTTTTAATAAGATCGTGCTGATCAAAGATTTCTTACAATTTATTTATCTTTTATCATTTTAGGTGTGACTAGAGACTTTTTTGTCCCACTCTCAAAACCTATAGCGTTCCATTCATCAGCCCAGAAATGAATAGTATAAACCGCACATGTAGGTAAATTAATGAGTTGATCCCCTGTTAAATAGTTACACAGATCTGTTAGACCCGGGTTATGCGCAATCAACGCAATATGATTGTAGTCATTACTTACATTTCCAATAAATGCTAGCAAATGAGTTAATGAAGCTAAATAGAGTGATTCTTCATAGCGAATACTATTATCAGTCAATTTCATAAATAAATTTAACTGCTGCAAAGTCAGCTGTGCACGATTCGCGGTACTGCAATAAATCTTGTCAAATCGTTGTTTATTGGTACTCAAATATTTACCAATTAACTGCGCATCATTAATACCACGTTTATTTAACGCTCTATCAAAATCTCTGCAGCCCGCCGACCAATCAGATTTCGCATGGCGAATAATACTTAGCCGTTTATCCATATAGCCGTGCTAGTAATTGTTATGTTAATTCTCAAAGTTTGTTTATTGTAGACACAGGTAGAACCTGTAAAATACGCACTTGAATATAATCTATTATAGGCCCTGAACATATGCGCATTACAACATTAACCATTGCAAGCTTACTGACTTTATCCGCAACCAACCTAGCTATTGCTGGCAATAGTATTTCTATTGAAACAGGCTTATGGGAAGTCACCACCACAATGACTTCTCCTATGTTTCCACAACCACGCGTTAATACTCAACAAGAGTGTATGGAAGATTCACAAATAAGCCCTGAAAGTCTAGCCCCAAGTGATGACGGCGAATGTTCTATAATCGACTCAAATGTGAGTGGGAATACACTAAATTGGTCCATGCAGTGCAATACTCCTGGCGGCGCCATGACAGGCCAAGGATCATTTAATTCCAATGGAGACTCTGGTTCAGGCAACATGCAAATGAACATGGATATACAAGGCCAATCTATGTCTATGCAAATGGAATGGAAGGGTCGTCGAATTGGTTCGTGCTAAATAAATAAGCTCACCGATACAACCCACAAATACACTTAGCGATAGTATCGAGCTGTCGCGTTATCTTTTTATTTAATATACCTTAAGGAGCATCATAACTATGTCAGATCGAATCGTAATGCGCGTTGGCGAATCACTTGTAGCAGGAGGGCCTGCCGGCACTGCTGCAGAACCCGAAGTCATTATTGGAGAATTAGACGGTCCTGTAGGAACAGCGTTTGCCACATTACTTGGTGACCAAGTAAAAGGGCATTCACGTGTGCTCGCTATCATGAATACAGATATTCAAGTACGCCCGTCTACTTTAATGGTAAGTAAAGTAACAGTTAAAAATGAACGCTACACCAATATTTTAATGGGTACGGTACAAGCCGCAATCGCAAATGGTGTATTAGATGCCGTACGAAGCGGTGACATACCTAAAGAAAAAGCCAATGACTTAGGTATCATTGTTTCTGTTTGGTTAAACCCAATGGTAGCAACCACTGATGATTTAGATCATAAAATTTTATTTGATATTCATCGTAAAGCGATGGCTGGAGCAATCCATAAAGCTATGAATAATGAACCTGATATTGATTGGCTATTGGAAAACCAAGAAGAAATCACCCATAAATATTACCAAATGGGTTTAGACGGAAAAATTTAATCTTCGCAGTAATTATAACTGAGACAACATTCATGTTGTCTCAGTGATTAGCTAGTATTAAAACCAAAAGAACCAAAGCAATAATTTCCACCGCTGTTACAACTAACAAAATATAGATTATCCTTCTCGCCATCGGCGTTAGGCGTATCCAATATTTATCAATAATATATTCTGAATAAGGAATATGCCTTAATCGAGAATATTGTTTAAAGAATTTGTGTAGGCCTTTCCCCCAAGCATGGATGCTCTTATCTACTTCATCTAAGCTATCATTTCCACTAGATCTATAGCGATCAATAATTACTAGGTCCGCAGATTGCCCACTAGGCTCAACAATAAAATATGTTTCGCTCTTAACACCAGATTGATACTTGGCGCATATTTCATTGTCTTTAATCTCTAGCTCAATACATGTATCAATTTGATACACTTTCTTATTGCTATGATTTTCCCAGACTGCAGTTATACTTGTTTTAGCATTTTGTTGCCAATGATTGAAAATAAGATAAGGATTTAATCGAAATAATCTTTCTACTTGCTGACAAAACTCAAATAATGTTTTTACATCTAGATTTGTCTTTATTCTTACCCATGCAGCATTATCAAACTCCGGTTTAGGTGAGTTAGCAAGCATATGGATGAGCAATTACCTCAATACGCTGACCCAGTTTCCTTATTACTCTATGCGTCAGCATTATATCTTTAAGTCCACTCATATATTTAGGACGATGACTACCAACAATCACTTTTTTATATTTTTCATCACTTCCAAACTTTTGTAGTAATTTTTCTGTCTCACCAAGCATGACTATAGAGTGATAATGTATATTTTTTTGCTGGCATTTTTCATAAACACGCATTACCGATTTATCACATTCATCGTTTAGCTCACTTTCGAGATATGAGCAGTATCGATTTCGACTAACACCGTTATTAAGCCAATCATCCCCTGTCATATTTGCCCACCATAAAGGGATAACTACAAGATGATCCAGCTCGTCACCTTCATCGCATAAGGCAATCGCAGCATCTTCAGCTGCAATACTGCCAGGGCTGCCATGGCTTGCTAATAAATTTTTCATACTACTAAACAGTAAGATACACAACTAATGCGATCAGTAATGCACATACTAATGCGGCAACATCCTCCATGCGATCGCTATTAAATATCGATAACGATGAACCATGTTCAAACTTATTATCCATTTCTCACCTCAAATTGTTTCTTCTACAAACATTAATACAACAAGCAATGACAACACTGCTTTCAATATACCAACTACCCCTCCAATAACAGCCGGTTGCCCGCCAGCCTGCTTCATTGCTGAGACTGTAATTTGCATACCCAGCCCAACCAATCCAAAAGCAAACAGCCAAGTAATCCACTGTCTGAATTTTTTAATTTTCTTGGCACTATGGCGTACATTTTTATGTGCGCTCTTTAAAATCCTATTCGCTTGTTTTGACAATATGGCCGCATTGACTAAGCCTCTTATCGCATCATCATCTTCAATCGACATTACTTTTCTATTTTCAATCAGCCTTACAAGTGCCTTTTGCCTATCTTCTCTTTCCACCTTGCTAGACTCAGAAAACAATACTGACAATTGTTCATTTGTTAATAGCTTGTCTTCTGAAACATTATTATCAAAGTATTTCCCTTTGTAATGATTTGCAGGTGCGAAAATTCCAGTTGATGATAATGCGAACATTAATATGAATCCTAAAACAAACACTGGGAATTTCTCTATCACTACTAGACCAACATTGACATCTGTAGTCGTTTGTTCTTGCTTCACATACCATAATGCTAGCCATAGAACGATCACTGGTAGAAATAGTACGCGTGTGATATTAAATATTTCGGCTACCTTTAATGTTTCTATCCCATCTGGCTGAAACGCTAATGCTGCACCAGCCACTTGAGCGGAATTAAGTATGCCTGTTCCTGCCCATGCGCCAAATTGGACATGCCCCATGTCTAATAAATTTCCAATAATTGGGAACACGAACATACAACCGACACCCCATAATAATATTGTACCAATGGTATAAGCGATCTCGACCGATTTTGCTTTTACTACTGGCGCGGCTGCAACCGTAGCAGACACACCACATACGCCAATGCCAGCGGACAATACTCCACCCATTGAGTGTGAAACTTTTCGTCGTTTACTCAACCACAATACAATTCCTACTGATCCTAGTACAAATACTCCAATTAGTATGAAGGAGAGTTTTCCCAGTTGTTGCAGCTCCGCAAGGCTATAAAGCGTACCCAACAGTATCACACCTGTTTTCAATGCCAATCTTGCCAAACGAATACCATGCTCAGCCCACCCAGGTATTTTAAATACATTAACTATTAATATTCCCGCAATAATTCCTATCACCACGTAGTTAAGACCTAATAATTCGTGAATATATTTACCAGTCTCTCCCACTTTCCCTAACATGGTTCCAAGTAATGCAACAACAGGCGCTACAAACCAACGCACTAACATGGCTATTAATAAAATAAACATGCCACCAGCAGCTGTCCCTAAGATGTAATCTACATTACCCTCCTTTTGCTTAATTCCCCACACTAAGATACCAATAACAATCGCTATCAGCCCAAAGTACAGAGGCAATGTTGCCAGTTCGTTTGAGTATTTTTTGTCGATGAGTAAAAAACTAATGACTGGTGCAAGCAACCCGCTAGTTGTTGCCCACCAAATAGCAAACATCACTATACCTATAACTAGTAATGCCGGTGATTTCCGGGTGTAAACCATCATTCCCCCCCTGATACTGTATAATTGTATTTTTAATAAGTACCCTGCTAGCATGATTGCACCAATTTCAGAATTTTATAATGTTCTGAAATAAACGCCTCATACTATTACGTATACTAACTCAGTTAACGTTTAAATATCCTATGTTGTTTGTTGTAAAATTTTATTTACTAATACTATCTGCATGCGTAATTTTTCTATTATCCTCATGTGACTCTAATCATGTCGGTACACAAATTACAGGCCAAACCATGGGAACTAGTTATAGCGTTCAATGGGCTGACACTTCCACTTCAATTTCTACCTCAGAATTAAAAGATATTATTGAACTACGCCTTGATCGTATTAACTCTTTAATGTCGACCTATATTCCCAATTCACAATTAAGTGGTTTTAATCAATCGCGTGAAACAGGATGGCATGCTGTTGATGAAGAACTAGCACAGTTAGTAGAACTATCACTATCAATTAGCAGACTTACTGATGGTGCATTTGATGTTACAGTTGGTCCGTTGGTTAATTTATGGGGATTTGGTCCTAGCAATACCAACTTTACATTTCCCACAGATACTGAAATAAAGATTGCTAAACGAAGTATTGGTTATCAACATCTAGATGTTCGCATTGATCCACCTGCTTTGAATAAAAAAATTATTGACTTATACGTCGATTTGTCTGCCATTGCTAAGGGCTATGCTGTTGACGAAATAGCTAAGATTCTTAACCAACATAATATCATTAACTACATGGTTGAGATTGGCGGTGAAGTTAAAGGCTCAGGCATCGCGCCTCACGGTAACCCATGGCGCATCGGTATAGAAACCCCAGATTTTCAACGCGGAGATATTGAACAGATAATTTCTCTTAATAATGTAGGGGTAGCTACTTCTGGAGATTATAGAAATTTCATTATTCATAATGGCAAACATTACTCTCACGCAATTGATCCACGAAGCGGGTACCCTGTTCGTCACAACCTAGGTTCAGCGACTGTATTACACAAATCAACTGCTATCGCTGATGCGTGGGCAACTGCATTCATGGTAGTAGGAGCGGAAAAGAGTTATTCACTATCTAAACAACATAATTTATCAGGTGTACTAATTACACGTGAAAATTCTAAATATACCTCAACTGTTTTTGGCGAGATGCAATCTTATCTAACTAAATAGCTATTTGATTAGCCCACATTTATTTAATTCAGCTCTGTGTCGATTGTAAATAATTTTGATTATTTGAGTTATTACGATATATTTTACTCATGGTTAATTTACCCACTGTAAAACAACTCCGCTATCTAATCGCACTGGAAAAGTACCTGCACTTTGGGAAAGCAGCTGAAGCTTGCTTTGTTACACAGTCCGCATTTAGTGTCGCAATAAAGGAACTTGAAAGTACCCTAAATATATCACTGGTTGATCGCACTAACCGAAGCGTAGTATTTACCTCCTCAGGCACTTTAATTGCTCAGCAAGCGCGTTTAGCTATATTTGACATAGAGGGCATTATCGATATCGCAAAATCAAATCAAGAACCGCTATGCGGACAACTAAAGATGGGGATTATTCCAACAATTGCACCTTTCTTGTTGCCGCGCATTCTTCCCGCTATTCGTAAGAAATATCCAAAACTAGAGCTATATTTAAAAGAGGAACAGACCACTCGAATTCATCAATTATTGCTCGATGGTGAACTTGATATTATATTATTAGCATTGCCAGTTGATTTAATCAGCACTGAATCAATTAGCATATTTAACGACCCATTTAAGCTAGCTTACCGCAAAGGCACCAAATTAATTGATCCAGATAATTTCTCACCAAATAAATTAAACAAAGAATCAATATTATTATTGGAAGATGGCCATTGCTTACGCGACCATGCAATGAGTGCATGCAACTTAAGCAAAAAAGAAAAGATTAGTAGGTTCTCCGCTAGTAGCTTATATACTCTTGTGCAAATGGTAGATAGCGATTTAGGTATTACTTTTGTCCCACAAATGGCAGTAGATAGCGGTTTACTCAAACAAACTAAAGTACTTACTTCTGAATTAAAAGATAAGTCTTTTCGCGAAATAGGTTTATCTTGGCGCAAATCTAGCGTACGAAAAAAAGAGTTTTATTTGCTCGCTGATGTGATTCGTCAATGTGTGAGTACTTAATTTCGTTATTCACTAGACTTTTTCGTGTTAGAAGATAACCTAGCAACACAATCATACCTAAACCTAAGGCTATCAACACATTTTCATTTTTTACAAACATATACGTTATTATAAAAGAAGTGACTAGTGAAAAACCCGCGGCCACTTTCGCCTGTTTTGGCACAACGCGATGTTTCTGCCAGTTTTTAATGGTGGATGAAAAAGGAGAGCGCTGAGTTAACCAGCTATGGAATTTTGGTGATGATTTGCTGAATGCCCATGTAGCTAACAATATAAAACAAGTGGAAGGTAATAATGGCACTATTGCTCCCAGGAGACCTAACACTAAAGATACCCCTCCGAAGATTTTTAAGATTGAATTTTTCATAATGTTTTCATATTAGTCATATGGATCTGCGTGACCTGATATGTACAACGGCGGCTTTTGAGTTTGCACTCCACCTACCAGTCCATCTTTATTCTATAGATAAATAGTTAACACCATCATAATCATTTGCTATTTATAGTTCGTTTGCGATAAATGCAAATAGCTGCTTCAGCTAACTTGCGTAGTAAATAATGAAGGAAAATATATTATCAGTAAATTGAATTAAATTAATCTAAACAATCTATTTTATATATCTATAACTGCGCTCAATTTCTCAGACACAAAAAAGCCCCGCAGGGTCTGGGCGGGGCTAAGAGCTTAGTCAGAACAGGGAGGCTATTGCTGACATATATTAAGTAACAGCAATTCTTATGCCTACATTATAAACTAAAAGTTTCAATAAGTTATCGTCTTAAGAAAATTGACTCAGCGCATATCGCACTAAGCTTGTGCTTCAACCGCTTGATTAGATAGCATTACTCTAAGTTGCTTAATGAATCACACTCATTTTTTTCCATGAGCCTTTATAAAAACGCTTAAAGAACACTAGACAATAGATAATGACATTTATAGTAATAATCGACCAAAGCACATAAATGTTGGCTTGATAATGACTGATATATAAATAACAAGGAACAACCAACAACAATACTGAAATTATAAAACTCATCTTCATAATAAATCGGGTATCCCCCGCACCTTCAAGAGCCCCAAGAAATACAAGGAACAACGCATCAAACATCCCAAAAAAAGCAATAAACTTTAGTAATATGACTATCATATCGACACTTCCATACATATCTCCCAAGCCACCATTCAATGTAAATGGATAAATGAATACCTGAGGAATAGACAAATACATAATAGCTAGCAACCCAAAGAATAGAAGTGCTATATGTATCGCTGACCACGTCGCCTTCTCAGCAAGATGTGGCTTATTCTCACCCAGCCTTTGTCCAACAACGACAGCTACCCCAATCATTAAACCCACCATTGGCAAAAATGAGAGTGCATTAATATTGAATGCAATATTACTTGCTGCAAGTTCACGTGTGCCCAATGTGCCAACAAACATTAAAAACGCTGTGAATGCTGACATATCTATAAACAATCGCAAGCCATTTGGAAAGCCAAAATAAATTAGACGATTAAATAACTGTTTATCAAACCGCCATGTAGACAACAATTGAAATCGTTCTCTATATTTAGCTTGGAATATCAACAACACCAAAACCAATGAGCCTGTAATGACAGCAATATTAGTCGCAGTTGCAGCACCCCGAATACCCATTCCAGGAAAACCAAGATTGCCAAATATAAGCAAGTAATCTAATAAGATATTTATCATTGTGATCAACACGCTTACCCACATCACTACCATCGTTTTACCTAAACCTGAAAAAAAACTAGACAGGGTATTATTCAACACAACGAATACAGCGGAATACATTAACAACTTAAAATAATCTACTTCTAATGACTGAAGAGATATTGAATGGCCAATAAGCGCAAAAAAATCCTCTGCCAAGAGGTAAGCTGGTATAACGATCAATATAGACATACCACTTAAGTAAATTCCCTGCCACATCACCGCACCAATGTTTTCTTCTTCTTTAGCTCCAAAATATTGGGCAACAAATGTATTCACATATGCAGCTGTTCCAATGAATAAACACATCATTGCAAAACTTGCCATGCCAGCAGGCATCGCTGCTGCAATGGCATCAGACGAATACCAGGACAAGAACATACGATCTACGAATAACAATAAACTCCAGGCCCCGGTACTGAGTATCAATGGCACTGCAATAATTAATACTTCTCTATATCCGCCGTCCGCAGACCAACGTGCTTTAAATGATGTCAACATGATATGTTTTACATGCTGTTCTATTAAAAGAACAGAGGTTATATGGAACTTTCTTTTTACTACTTAGTTATACTGTTATCAATGAAAGGCTGTATGCGTTCATATGTTGCAGGATGTGTTGATAAATATGAGAATGCATTATCTTGCATTAGACTATCTTCAATTCCAGTGATTTTTTCCAATATAGTCGCAAAGTGTTTTGTGTCGATATTATACGCTTGCATATAGTCTAATGCATATTCATCTGCTTCTAACTCAAATTTACGAGAATAACTAGTTTCTAATAAGATAATGGGCATTGCAGCCGCAAATCCACTTGTAGAACTTATATCCCCGGTAACTGCAGTTAATAAAAGTGCTACTGCAGAGCTCTGTAACACCGAACGTAAACCATGCTCATGTACTACGTGACCAATTTCATGCGCAAGCACTGCTAGTATTTCATCATCATTATCTGCGATTTCAACCAACTCATCAGTCACAACCACATGTCCTGAAGGTAACGCAAAAGCATTTGCACCCAAACCTTTTCTAAATAATAATTGGAAATTGTGATCATCTTGTGTATTTCTGACCATCTCTAAAAACTTATCTTGTAATCGAGATTGAATTTTTTTGTCAAGCTCTGATGCTTTTAATAGTCGTTCATCCAGTATGGTAAGCGTGCCTTCTGCAAGACGTTCATCAATACTTACCGGTAATGCATGCGCCACAGTTTTTGCCAGCGATGGTATGCCATAGACAATCATGCCCCATGTGAATACTGCAACTACCAATGATGCCGTTAGCACATAATACCAATGCGATTCTAGTTTATGTATATACCGACTAATAACTGAAGCAGAAAACTGATTTTGTAGTTGGTTAATTTCTTTCTGCGCAAAAGACTCACATTTTGCACCATTTGGCAGCTGCAAACTTCTTGCTGTATTACCCAATTGGTTACCCACTAAAATATCTTGCCAGTGACAGTTATATGATATCTCAGCGCCAATAAAATTAGCTTTACCATTACTACTAACTAGCACAGTAACTTTATTTACTACAGGATGTACCCCATCATAATATGTCGCCTCAAATTTCATTGTGCGGCTTTTTTCTCATCTGCATTACATAGCAATATCTATATCTAATAAATCACCCATTTCACTACCTATTGTCCCTACCTTTTCTCTTTGAGTAGCGATAATTATTTTTAGATCTGCAATAGATGATACTTCTATATTATTAATTCTATACCTAGCAAGTCTTATTTTAGCCCAAGGAATTAGTAATCCAAAACTGATAATTATCCCTAGTGTGTTGGTCAAGTAAATGTAGAGCATTTTGTTCGTTTTAAGCGTCCCTTTAAACGCCATCAATGGCACAGTTGGCACTGTAAGCAAATGTGCTGAAGCTTTATTAAGTGATGTATTAGACCAAACTGTATTAAACACTCTGGTCTGCACGTAGGCATATGCAGCGAAATATCCTATCAAGTAAATCATTGACATCAATAGCAATGTTATTGTTGTCAATGGGTTTATGCTTGGAATTGACTCAGGGTCTGAATTGAACGACCCCACAAATGAAGACATTGCTCCACCAAATAATAGACTAACTAATATTAGCGTTGCCAATACAATCACCAGACCAATGAAATAATATTTATAAAATGCTTTTGCAGATTTTTTAAAGTGAAATACATATTGACCATAGCCATGATTATCAACCCGATACTTTTGAATTGCATGTGTATAAAACGGATACGCCAAGCCTAGAGTCACTATTACCAAGAGGCCTATACCAATGAACGTTTTTACAGCACCAGATAGATTTTTTTCAAACGAAAAATTTAAGTTTCGATAAGAAGAATAGCGCGCATTAAACATTAGGCTGCGCATCACTAACCATGGCAGCACAATAAAAAATACGATAAAAAATATAGCGTTAGCTAGAGGGAAAATCTGAGACAATATAGATACAGCCGCCAAGACAGCGACAACAACAATACGCCCCTTCAGGATTGCTATCGGACTCGCACCATATTCAAATGGTGAACCATCAAGAATAGTGTTGCCATAAAAGTACTGTTTATTGCGCACTTTTGCCCAGGCCGAATAAATACCTAAAGTGACAATGCTGAGCAAGACATTAACAATCCATATACGAAAATACTCACCAGCTTTACCATTGAACTCTAGTTCAACCGGTTTCAGCATTTTATCTTTAATCATAGCAACTCCCAACACGCTGCAGTTTGATCAATTAACTTTTAACAGTTAAATCTAGCTTATACACAAATTTTATTGCTGTTATAAACCACCAGAATGACTTAACGGTTATTTACTCTCTGTAATTCTATTGGAAATTTTACCAATTTTTGCTACTTCGCACTCAACGACATCACCAGGCATTAGAAACTCTGGAGGAGTACGCGCGTAACCAACTCCACTCGGGGTGCCTGTTGCGATAATATCCCCAGCTTCTAACTCCATTCCCTGTGATAATACCGAAATAACATTGGCAATTGAGAAAATTTGATGTTTGGTATTCGAATCTTGCTTTAATTCTCCATTTACCCAGCTACGCAACTGTAAATCGTGGGGGTCTTGAATTTCATCGGAAGTAACAATAGCAGGTCCCATTGGACAGCAACCACGGTAACTTTTACCAATATAAAACTGCTTATGCCATTTTTGTCTATCGCGAGCAGTGACATCATTAATGACGGTATAGCCAAATACATGTTTCATTGCATCTTGTTCTTTTATACCAAATCCTGACTTACCTATGATCACACCTAACTCTGCTTCCCAATCCATTTTCGCAGATACATTTGTATTAATTTCAATATCACTATATGGTCCATTCATACTATTAGCAGCCTTAGTAAATACAATTGGCGACCTAGGTAGTTTCACTTCTTCTTGTTTTGCTCCCGCAGTTTCTGACACATGATCTACATAGTTCAATCCAAGACATATAACATTTTGTCTCGGTCTTGGGATAGGCGAGCATAGCGTTACTTGATCAGATGACAGGTAGTAAACATCGTCTGGATCTTGGCTGATCGTTGCCAGTTCAGCCCATGCAGAACCACCCGCATCTAATAGCAAAAGCATAGAATCAATAGCAGAGTTCCATTTAGGGTGTTTATTCGGAAGAAATATTCGCTCTCCTTGTTCAACCCCTAACCAGATCTTGTTTTCATACTCACAACTGACTAAACGCATAGCATAGCTTCCCTTCTTTATACTGTATCTTTTATATTTGACGTTGTTACATCAATAATTGCCCATATTACAAACACTTGCTGTAAGCTTAACCACTATAGACAGGTCTATTATCAGGTAAATATAACTTATAGCTTATCGTGAAAAGAATTATAATATTTTTAGTGATCGCTGCCTCGATTATTTTTAGCGTTACTTATTTTGATGCCGGCAACTACCTGACGTTCAATGAATTAAAAGAACGCCAGTCCGAATTGCAGTTGCTAGTAAACAACAAGCCTTTCACTGCAGCGGCTATATTCTTTTCAATATATGTTATTGCAACAGGTGTTTCTGTGCCTGGAGCTTTTATATTCACCCTAGCTGGTGGTGCACTGTTTGGCTTAACTCAAGGCACCATATTAGTTTCATTTGCATCAACCATTGGCGCACTGCTCGCGTATCTAGTTGCACGCTATTTTTTACATGACTTTATACAAAATAAATTTTCTGACCGACTAGAGCTTATAAATCGAAAAGTTGAAAAAGATGGTGCTTTTTATCTTTTGTTCTTACGCCTAGTTCCTGCATTTCCATTCTTTTTGGTTAACTTGGCAATGGCGCTAACACCTATCCGTGCATTTACCTTCTATTGGGTAAGTCAACTAGGCATGTTCCCAGCTACTTTAGTATATGTAAATGCGGGCACACAGATAGCTAAAATTTCTTCGCCAAGCGATATTGCTTCTCCATCACTGATTTTCGCTTTGATATTGCTTGCTATTTTACCATTCATTACTAAAGGCATTATGTCTATATTAAAAAGTAGACGTGTGTATAAAAAATTCAAAAGACCTCATTCTTTCGAATACAACACTGTAGTACTAGGAGGTGGATCAGCAGGCTTAGTCGCAGCATATACGACGAGTACCCTACAAGGCAAAGTTGCTCTTATTGAAAGACACCAAATGGGTGGGGATTGTTTAAATACCGGATGTGTTCCTTCTAAGTCAATTTTGCGCAGTGCGAAGTTTATTGCTGATATCAAAGACTTCTCATCATATGGTTTGTCTATGGCAAACTATGAGTTCGAATTTAAAAATATAATGGCTAGGGTTCATAACAAAATTTCTGTTATAGAACCAAAAGATTCAGTATCACGATACACCGAATTAGGTGTTCATTGCGAACAAGGTAATGCTACCGTATTGTCACCTTGGCAAGTAAAAGTAAATGACAAAATTCTTACAACAAAAAATATCATCATATCCACTGGCGCCACACCGGCACTGCCACATATAACAGATTTAGACCGAATACCTTATTTAACTACCGATACTGTTTGGTCACTTACAGAATTACCAAAAAAGTTGTTAGTGATTGGAGCAGGCCCAATTGGTTGCGAACTAGGCCAGGCATTTGCTCGCCTTGGTTCAGACGTGACTATTGTGCACAAACACTCAACTATTCTCCCCAATGAAGAAGAACAAGCATCTAAACTCGTTGAGACGTCGTTACTGAAAGACAATGTCACATTATTAACAAATTTTATTTCTGATAAATTTATTAACGACTACGATAATTATTCTCTAGTAGGATCGCAAGACAATGGAATTAGAACTATTAGCTTTACACATTTGTTAATTGCAACCGGCAGGAAAGCTAATTTGGATGGGTTAGACTTACTTGACCTAGAGATTAACAAGCAAGGCCGTTTAGTAACTAACGATACATTACAAACTAAATATTCCAATATTTATGCTTGTGGTGATGTAACAAGCCCAATGCAGTATACCCATACAGCATCACACCAAGCTTGGTATGCTGCATTTAATGCGCTTTTCCATCCGATCAAAAAGTTTAAGTGCACATTAAATAATATTCCTCGCGCAGTATTTACAGACCCTGAAATAACCAGTGTTGGCATCACAGAAAAACAAGCAATTAAACAAGGCATTGATTATCAAGTCACTACTTTTCCTATGGATGATATTGATCGTGCAATTACCGATAATGCAACCACCGGATTCATAAAAGTAATAACACCGATCAATAGCGACAAGATATTAGGTGTATGTATTGTCGGTGAGCACGCAAGTGAACTAATCGCTGAATTTGTGCTTGCCAAAACAAATGGCTTAGGCCTTAATAAAATATTGAAGACCGTACACATCTACCCTACTAGAAGTGAAATTAATCGCATGGTGGCTGGGAAGTGGCGTCGTTCTAAACTAACAGCACGCACCATTGGATTATTAAAAAAATTCCAGGCGTGGAGACTAGGGTAATCTTTTAGGCTAACTTTATGCGTGAAACAAAACATTTATTATTCCCTAGTGATTTCCCCTCAATTAGGCGCAATCAATTAACCACACTACAAGTCAACCTTGGCTACAAGTGTAATCAATCGTGTACTCATTGCCATGTCAATGCTGGTCCAACTCGCACAGAGATGATGGATGATGAAACCTTAGACCTAGTGATTGAATACATCTCAGAACATAATGTTGCCCTACTTGATGTGACGGGTGGCGCACCTGAATTACACCCACGTTTTCGTCAACTTGTTGTCGCTGCAAATAATGCTAACGTTACTGTTCGTGACCGATGTAATCTGACTATCTTGTTTGAGCCTAAGCAAGAAGATTTAGCTAAATTTTTAGCCGATAACCAAGTAGAAATTGTTGCGTCACTACCTTGCTATACAGAAGAGAATGTCAACAAACAGCGTGGCAAAGGTGTATTTTCTCTTAGCATAGAAGCATTGCAACTACTAAATAAGCTCGGTTACGCTGAAAATAAAAAGCTAAATTTACATCTGGTGTTTAACCCAAGCGGTCCAGTGTTACCTCCATCACAAGTAGAATTAGAACAAGAGTACAAAAAACGTTTGTCGCAAGATTACGGCATTTATTTCAATGAGCTGTTCGTAATAACTAATATGCCTATCCAGCGCTTTGGCAGCAGCCTTCTATCGACGGGGCATTTCGAAAGCTATATGAATACATTGCGCAACAATCATCAAACAGCAAATTTGTCTACTGTAATGTGCAAAGATACTGTCAGTATTGATTGGCAGGGTAATGTCTATGATTGCGATTTTAATCAGATGCTCGAGGAGCCATTACATTCAAAAGCTAAACGCCCACTGCATATAAGTGATTTATTTTCCACCAATGTAACTGATTTAGCCATTAAGACCGGCAATCATTGCTACGGCTGCACTGCAGGGCAAGGCAGTAGTTGTTCTGGTGCACTCTCTAGCACATAGATTACTATATCTATATCAATTTAATATTCGATATATACTACCTGTGTAGTGTATGCATTATTTCTGCATAAGGTACAATCCCCAATACCCATGAACATTATAATTAAAAATATTTCCATCGTATTTATCTTATTGATCAATACGAATACAATTTTTGCTGCGGGCCCACCAAGTCGTGTCAAACCAGTTGTGGTGGATATCGCTCAATTACGCGAACTAGCTCCAACAGCCGAGTATTCTGGTACTGTCATTAGTAAAAATGATGCGCGCATATCTTCTGAAGTTGAAGGTCGGCTTACATGGGTTGCCGACGTGGGGACTATTGTTGAAAAAGGAGATATCGTCGCGAGCTTAGATGACATTTTCTTACAACAGCAGCGCTCAGAAGAATTAGCCATTATCCAAAGTGAGAAAGCTCAACTCGATTTATTTGAGAAAGAAGTTAAACGTTTTCAACGTTTAATCAAGCAAAACAATATAGCGCAAAACGAATTAGACCAATCTATCTCAAATCGCTCGGTGGCTAGAAGCAATATTATTGCTGCGCGAGCAAGACTAGCTCAAATTGAAGAACGCATTTCTCGTTCGAATTTACGCGCACCGTTTGCAGGCGTGATCAGCGAACGCTTTGCTCAGTCAGGAGAATGGACTCAAAATGGAAACCCATTAGTACGTTTGATTGATTTCAATAACCCAGAAATTCAAGTGCGTGTTCCACAAAATATTTACTCACTCATCACTCTTAATAGTGCTTTAAGTGTTCATAATGCTGAGCAAAAAATTAAAGCGAATGTTCAAACAATAGTTCCAGTAGGAACAACCACATCACGATTGTTTGAATTACGCTTAAAACCTCAGCAACCATTACCTCCTGGAACATTAGTACGTGTTTCAATACCAACCGCCAAAGCACGTGAAGTGGTTTCAATTAATAGGGATGCTTTAGTTTTAAGGAAAGGTAGCATTAGCGTGTTTCGTATTAATGCAGAAAATATTTCAGAGCAAATCAGCATAGAAGTCGGTATTGGTGATGGTGAATATGTTGAATTAATTGGCGCTATCAAGCCTGACGATCGTATTGTCACTAGAGGTGGAGAGCGTTTACGACCTGGTGAGACTGTCATAATATCTAATGAGCCCAACTAAACTCGCACTAAGTAATCCTACTGCAGGCTTAGTCACTGCTTTATTAATTGTATTGTTTGGATACCTATCGTTACGCGCATTGCCTATCCAACTTACTCCTGAAGTTGAACGTCCAGAAATTACAATCACCACGGACTGGCGTGGCGCTGCCCCTGAAGAAGTGGAGGCAGAGATCATTGAACCACAAGAAGACCAACTGCGTGGTTTGCCTGGTATGACAGAGTTATTATCTGAAGCAAGACAGGGCTCAGGCAAGATTACTATTTCATTCGATGTTGATTTTAGTCTTGAGCGCGGCTTAATTGAAGTCATTAATCGCCTTAATCGTGTTCCAGAATACCCAACAGATGCAGATGAACCAATACTTAGTACCGCAGGGGGACGCAGCCGGCCTATTGCTTGGTTCATTATTAAACCCGATAAAGATAATTCAACAAACATTGAAGACTATCGCGACTATATAGAAGAGGTTGTTCAATCTCGTTTCGAGCGCGTTGCGGGAGTGGCTTTATCTGAGGTGCGTGGCGGCAACGAACGTGAAGTACGAATCACTGTAGATCCATACCGTGCTGCAGGTATAGGTGTTGATGTCGTTAATGCCGCCAGAACAGTTGGAAGCAATGAAGATGTATCAGGCGGTACAGCTGACGTGGGTAAACGCAGGTATATTTTACGCTACACCGGCGCACTTGACCCTCAAGATTTACAAACACTAGTAATAGAATGGCGTGACGGGCAGCCAATTTACTTAAGAGATATTGCAACTGTCACTGTTCAACCTGCCGATCGTGACAATTTTGTGATTACTCGTGGTGAGCCTGCCATTGCTGTTAATGCTTATCGTGAATCGGGTGTAAATGTTTTAGATGTAATGGCTGACCTACAAACTGCCATGTCAGAATTAAGCGAAGGTCCATTACAGCGTTCCAAGTTAAACATTGAGCAAGTATATGATGAAACTGTTTATATCCACAGTGCAATTGAACTACTTCGCAGCAACCTCGGACTAGGAATTATCCTTGCTGTACTAATCTTATGGTGGTTCTTGCGACGTTTTCGCGCAACCATGGTTGTCACAATAACCATACCCTTATGTTTATGCGTAGCATTTGTAATTATTCTAGCGTCGAATAAATCAATTAATGTTATCTCATTAGCAGCAATGGCATTTGCTGTAGGTATGGTGATGGATGCTGCCATTATTGTACTTGAAAATATTGTTCGCCTTAAAGAAAAAGATGAGTCAGGATTTAATGCGGCTCTAAAAGGTACTGCGCAAGTATGGCCAGCATTGCTAGCATCTACTGCAACAACAGTAGCGATATTCTTACCGGTACTATTTTTAAGAGATCAAAGTGGGCAGCTGTTTGCTGACTTATCAATTGCCATTACTGCGGCTATTATTGCATCCTTATTTGTTGCCACAGTTCTTATCCCGGCAGCCGCTATGGTATGGCTGAAAAAAACAACATTTGTTGACCCTCATAGTAAGGCATGGGATTACATTACCAATAAGATTTCTAATCTAACCACTACAAGTTCATCACGCCTGCTAATAGTCGCTTTATTAATTACTGTCCCCATTGCAAGCTCAGTCTTATTGTTTCCAGATCGTGATTATCTCCCTACTGGCAATCGTAACTTGGTATTCGGTTTTATTTTACCTCCACCTGGAGTTAATGTTGAACATATTAAAGATGAAATGGGTGATGTCATTGCAGACCGTATCCAACCTTATCTTACTGGAGAAAAACAACCTAAAATTAAACATTACTTTTTTGTCGCCAGAGCTGGTTCTATTTTCATTGGGGGCCGTGCAGAAGACCCCAGCAAAGTCGATGAACTTGTTGGCATACTTAATTCTGCAGTGAGCGGATTCCCAGATACTTTTGCAATTGTCAGAAAAGCTTCATTGTTTTCTGGCTTTGGTGCTAACAGAGAAATTGAAGTTAATGTTCAAGGCAGAAATATAGACGCATTAATTGAGTCTGCCTTAGTTGGATTCATCACTATTCCACAAAAACTTCCAGGCGCACGGGTACGTCCTCGTCCAGGGTTGGAATTAGCAGAACCAGAACTACAGTTTGCGCCACGTGATGATCGTTTGCGTGAAGCTGGTTGGAATCGAGAAACACTTGCCCAGGTATCGAGAATATTAGGTGACGGAATGCAGGTGGGCGAGTACTTTGATGGAGACGAACGTTTAGATATTTTAGTACGTGTACCTACTTGGGAAACACCAGAACAGCTAACAGCAATTCCATTACATACCCCAGATGCGGGTGTTGTTCCTTTTGGCGAATTAGTTGATGTTATCCGGACAGCAGGGCCAAATACTATTCGCCGACTAGACAGAAGACGTACTATTACTCTAGAAGTCACACCACCCGATGACATTCCATTAGAACAAGCATTGAAAATTATTCAATCAGAAGTTGCTCCTATCATGGAACCATCGCTGCCTAATGATGGAGTAATTCGTTACGGTGGCTCTGCAGATAACTTAAATATAGCTATTGATAATTTAAGTAATAGTTTTATTGTCGCGCTTATTATCTTATTGTTATTAATGGCAGCATTATTTAGATCATTCTTTGACAGCCTTCTTGTTATGCTTGCATTACCATTAGCAACGATCGGTGGTGTAATTGCATTAAAACTATTGGTACTCCCTGCTGACCTTCTAACTTTGATTGGGTTTATAATTTTACTCGGACTAGTAGTAAATAATGCAATTTTACTAGTCTATCAAGCACGCAGTTCAGAACGCGAAGGACTAATTCGCTCTGATGCAATTAAAAACGCAGTGCGTACACGAATAAGGCCAATTTTAATGAGCACATCGACCACTGTGTTTGGCATGCTGCCTTTAATTATATTTGCTGGTGCTGGTACAGAACTGTACCGCGGGTTAGCAGCAGTTATTGTAGGCGGAATGATTGTTAGTACTTTTTTCACACTAGTATTGATACCTAGTTTATTACAGTTTAATCTGAATAAATAACTTCGCCTAATCAGAAAACCCATTGGCGCTTGTTAACCTAATCGTCATTTTAAAATAGAAAATAGATAATAAATTTTTCTCAAGAATATCTCTAAACATACTTTGCAAAGGTAACTATGAAAAAGATAATTTATGGAATACTTGTCGCTTTCTTTATAAGCATTTTTTCTTCATTCGCATATGCCGACGAGAATTGTGAAATGCCACCGGGGATTGATGACGATGAAATATACTGGATTCATTTTAAAAATGAGTCAAAGATGTATCGCTACAAAATATTAGAAATTGAGGACTGCTGGGTACAAATATGGAAAGAAACCGGCAATCACTATTGGTACCGCATCGACAATATAATGGTAATGACTTCTGATCCAGAGGAAAGCTAGTAGCCTGTTAAAGCAATTGATCACAGAGCATCTGTTTTCAATTCAGCTCTCTAAGCTACCCAGAAACAGCGAGCATAAAAAAACCGGCCTGGAATTGAATTCCAGGCCGGTTGATTAAACTGAAGAATTATTTAGTAGTTAATCGCACGTGGCAGCGCTTTCGCTTGAGTTACCCAATCTTCTACTTGAGAAGCAGATGGTACTTGTCTCACCAAATTTTTCTCTTCGTTAACGCTAGCCATTTTTTCATGTAAGTTTGCGGCGTTACGTTGTGCTAGTTCTGGCACAGTATCCACGCCTGCGCATTCAAGAAGATCTGCGTACTGTGTGCTTACCCCTTTAATACGAGCAAGGTCGGCGCGATTGACCCAGTTCAATACCAATTTTTCACTGATATCACATTTAGTCGCAATATCTTGACGACCTTTCTTTTCTGCACCGGCCTCAAGCAAATTTTCAATTGAAGATATTCCACCTTCCTCTAGTTTCTTCGAATAAACTTCTCCAATACCTTCAATCTCTGCTAACTTTGTCATGTAGACCCCTCATTTAATTAAATTTATTTAGGTAAAATTAAGACATATAAATTACTCACAACATATGACTTATGCACTGTGTTATCAGTTCACTTTATTTTTTACTATTTTTTAGTTAATGTCTATTTGTCGTTTACTAACATTTCTCGCAGATGAGCAAATCGCTGTTTTGCTTCTTCGTCTACTTTTGGATAATGCATATTTAATGAGGCCATAGTTTCAGCAATAATTTTTGCCACTGTGTATCTCATATAGGGCTTATTATCAGCAGGTATCGAATACCATGGCGCCCATGATCGTGATGTTTCAATTAATGCCTTCTCGTAGGCCTGCATGTAATCATCCCAGTGCCCTCTTTCTTCGATATCTGCTTCAGAAAATTTCCAATTCTTCTCAGGTTCATCAATACGGCTTAAGAAACGATTACATTGTTCTTGTTTAGACACATTCAACCAGAACTTTAATATTACAGTGCCATTTCGTGCTAAGTGCTGTTCGAAATTACGTATAGACTCATAACGCTGCTTCCATATCTCTTTCTGGTCTGGCTTATCTGGCAGTTTTTGATAGTTTAATATTTCAGGGTGTACGCGCACTACTAACACTTCTTCGTAGTAACTTCGATTAAATACACCGATGCGGCCTCTTTCAGGCAGGCGTGTCGTAGTGCGCCACAAATAGTCATGATCTAATTCATTATCTGATGGCTTCTTAAATGAAAACACTTGGCAACCTGCAGGATTAACACCCGTTAACACATGACGAATTGTACTGTCTTTACCTGCAGCATCCATAGCTTGAAATACCAACAGCATTGAATGGCTATCATGCGCATACATAATTCGTTGAAGATCATGAATCTTGTCGGTTTGCTTATTTAGCTTTTTTTTATACTCTTTATCGTCGAGTTGCTTACCTTCATTGCTAGTAACAGCATGCTTATACTTGAACGAACCATCAAACGGTACTAAGTACGGATTATCTACAGCTTTAAACATTTACCTTACCTCAACTGTTTTATTGCCTTTAGCAATCCAATTGTTAATGCCCTTCGATACATTATAAACATTTTTGTAGCCATGCTGCTTTACCAAAAAATTGCCTATTATTCTACTTCGATTACCAGAGCGACAAATTAAAACGAGCGGACTATCTGGCTGAACATATTTAGCTGCTTCATGCATCCATTTTTGTGTAAGGGGTTTGCGCTTTTCATTAAAAAACATAATTGGGACACTTCCCTCAACAATACCAGTTTGTTTCCATTCCCCTGGAGTTCTTACATCGATGACAGTCACACCTGAGCCAATTAGCTCATGAAGGCCTTCAACATCCACTTCAATCACTTCTGCGAATAAAGCTTGCGATATCAAAAAACAGGCAATCAACAAGCAATTTCTTATAACTAACATTATATTTCCCTAGTATTTAAATTAATTGGTTTTTATTTGCTTAGCAATTTTTTTCTAGATATTTTCTTAGTCTAGTTTTCTTAGATTCAACACGACTTTCATCGATGTATACCCGCTTGCCATTTTCATCAAGGTCGTAATATAAAATGCCACCTTGATTCATATCACTTAACTCTGCACTCACAGAGTGGCACTTCGAAGCCATCGCAGCCTTTTTCTGTTTAGCTTGTTCACGCTTTTCTTTACGTTCTAGCCTTTCGGATTGCAAGTAATCAGAATATTTACTTTGTCTTTCTTGCAAACTTGCTTTGCTATTCTGGCTATTATCACCAGCACCTGTGCTACTGTTTCTTAGCTTTATTTTTTCCGCATCTTTATATGGGGGGAATTGGCTAAACTGAACCCGACCATTTTCATCGACAATACGGTAAACATCTGTTGCATTAGCCGAAATGCTATTAATAAGGATAACTAACAATATTACATAATATTTCATAGCATCAAGCAGGATAACTCTTAGCAAAATAATTCTTTAGGAAAACATCAAAGTTTTTTTCATCACTATCTTCTAATTCTTTTTGCCTAAGGATACTTCGTTCCACCTCATCAGAAATAACACATGCTGTTGTCTCACATTTTTCCTGCTTGGAAAAATACTCACAATATTTGATTCCCAATGATTCTATATATTCATAATAAGATAGCTTGTTGTCACGCATAGCGCTTAGCAATTGCGCTGAAAATGTATTCTCTACAGAGTCAACGGAAGGGTAAAATTGTTTTATCGCTTTAACATATTTGCCATCGTTTCTATCCATTGTCTCTGCCACAACTATCAAGCTTGCAAAAATGCCTTTAGCAAGTGTTTGCAGTTTAGTACTTTCATCATTGTTTCTTAAATACAAATCCGCTTTGCGTCCATGATGTGTTACCTCATACTGATTAATATCTATCTCTTCTCGTTCTTTCCTGTCTATCAAATCATCTTCGGCTAACAAGCAATAAACAAACATCACTTCAAAAAATCTTAACTGCTCTATAGTTAGCCCATAAGGTGAAAATGGATTTAAGTCTAGCGATCGAATTTCAACATATTGTACACCTCGATCTAATAACGCATGCGTAGGTTTTTCATTTCGACGTGCTAATTGCTTTGGTCTAACCGTACTATAGTATTCGTTTTCGATTTGTAGAATATTTGCATTCAACTGGCGGTATTCCCCATTGACTTTGATACCAATGTCTTCATATGGTTTATACGGTGTTTCAATCGCCTTACTCAAACAGCTTACGTAGTCAGGCAAGTTGTCATAACAAGCTTGTATGCCAATTTCATTTTCACGGCTGTTAGTATAACCAATGTCACCCAAGCGTAACGACGTTGCATTTGTTGCATACAATGTGTTTTCATCCAATTTTTGTAAATCCTTCACACCCTGGTGACTAAAACTTTTATCCACTGCTGGTGATGCACCAAAAAGATAAGGGACCAGCCAACCTATGCGCTGCAGGTTACGAATTAATTTGAAGTACTGGTGATTAATAAACTCTTGTTTTGAAATTTTGCTTCCTAGATTCTCTTGCCATTGCGGCCAAAATTCTTCGGGCATTGATAAGTTAACATGAATGCCTGATATCACCTGCATCACTTTACCATAGCGGTATCCTAAACCACGTCGGTAGATATTTTTCATTAAGCCAAGATTGCTACAACCATATTCTGCAATACGAATACTTTGCTCACCATTAAGCTTACACGGCATACTTGCAGGCCATAAGCATTCGTTAATTAAATTTGGATAAACAAAGTGATGAATCTGGCCTAGAAATTTCATCGCTTGCTCTGCAGTTTCATGAGCGGGTGTAACAAATTCCAATAACGCCTCTGAATAATCTGTCGTGATGTAAGGATGCGTTAACGCTGAGCCTAGCGCTATCGGATGATCAGTATTTGAAATCACACCACTTTTATCCGTGCGCAAAGATTCCTTTTCTATTCCAACCTTGCCAATACCAAGTTTTGACTCAAGATTGTTTTTACTAATCAGATTTAAATTGTCTTCAATCGACGGATGCATAATAGATTTGAATTTTATCTATGACAGAATGATTATTTTATTATTGCTTTGATACACTAGATGCATGTTCAAGCTAAGATTATATCAAAGCGTACCTTATAGTTGCCCATATATTCCTACTAATACTGCGCACCACTATACAACTGAGCCCAATTTAGCATTATCTAGTGACATCTATAGCCAGTTAATTGAAATGGGCTTTCGACGTGCTGGTGATAGAGTGCATCGGCCGAATTGTTTAAGTTGTAGTCAGTGTGTCTCTTTGCGCATCCCTATTGAACGCTTTATAGAAAGCCGTAGCCAGAGACGCGTCTCCAAAAAGAACTCTAACCTTATTACAGATGTGGTCATTAACCCTGATTACGCTCAATATATATCGCTCTATGAACACTATATAAATAGTCGACACCCTGAAACAATTAGTATGCATGACGCATTAGATACGTTTGAAAATTTTTTATTTAGCCCCTGGTCCGACACTTTCGCTGTTGAATTTCGATTGCCTACTCAAGAAATCATCTGTGTTTCAATATGCGACCCTCTAGAACAGGGCTGGTCGGCGGTATACACATTTTTTGATACTAACTATTCAAGTCATAGTCTTGGTACATTTTCGATACTTAAGCAGATTGAATTATTAAAAAAACGAGGCTTAGATTATCTTTATTTAGGTTACTGGATAAATGATTGCGATAAAATGAATTATAAAACTCACTTCCGCCCATGCGAAGGGTTTACAAATGATCAATGGATAACAATCAACGAGAAATAAAATGAGCAATAAAAATTTCGGTGAAGGCTTTAATGACTTACAGCCAACAGATCACTTTAAACACTTAAAACTAACAAAACAAAACGGCGATGAAATTATCACACTAGACAACATTCCCGGCAAACAAGCTTCCGTGAAAATTCTTTACAACATCGCCAGTAACAATGTTATCGGTACTGCAGAAGCTCAATCAGGATTAGCTTTATACGGCGATTACACCGAAGAAGAAAAACAACAACCTTATGCGCATCCCAACATTCGCTTGTTAATTGATATTATCGAGTATAACGAACAATGGTCTGTTGAAGCTGAATAAAGTTTAGTTAATCCGTTCCCAGTCAAACGCCGGCCCAGGATCAGTTTTTCGTCCAGGGGCAATTTCACAATGCCCAACAATTTTACTCTCATTCAATGTTGGATAAGTCATTTGCAAACTTAAAATAACCACGCGCAACACATCGTACTGCGCATCCGTGTACTCAATATCATCAGCACCTTCTAACTCAATACCAATTGAAAAATCATTACACCTTTCTTTACCATTAAAACAAGACTGACCTGCATGCCACGCACGCTTATTAAAAGGCACGAATTGAATTAATTTCCCTGAACGCTCAATAAGTAAATGACTCGACACTTCCATGCCTTTAATTTCTTCAAAATAAGAGTGAATGCTTGAATCAAGTCTATTTTGGAATAAGTCTTTCACATAGCCGCCCCCGAACTCATTTGGCGGCAAGCTAATATTGTGTATCACCAGCAAGTCTATCTCTGTATTTGCTGGTCGCTCATCAAAATTGGGTGACTCGATGAATTCAACCCCGACGATACAATGTGTAGCTGTGTCTATTCTCATTAGTCAATTCTATGTTCATTTTTGTTACATGTACAAACACGGATAGGAGGAAAATATTTAAGACATAAAAAAGCCCCGCGTTGCGAGGCTTTTAATTTAAAGCTAGGAAGCTTGATGATTTACATCATGCCGCCCATTCCACCCATGCCACCCATATCAGGTGCATGCGCATGGCCGCCAGCCTCTTCCTGAGGAATTTCAGCAACCATCGCTTGAGTAGTAATCATTAATCCAGCGATTGAACCAGCGTTCTGTAATGCAGAACGGGTTACTTTAGTTGGATCAAGAATACCCATATCAATCATGTCGCCGTATTCTCCTGATGCTGCATTGTAACCGAAGTTACCATCGCCTTCGTCAACCTTGGCCAGAACAACTGAAGCTTCGTCACCTGCGTTAGTTGTAATTTGACGTAGTGGCTCTTCCATTGCACGACGCGCAATGTTGATGCCTGCAGTCTGATCATCATTATCACCAGCCAAATCTGCTAATGCTTTGCGTGCACGAATAAGTGCAACACCGCCACCAGGCACAACACCTTCTTCTACTGCTGCACGAGTTGCGTGTAATGCATCTTCTACACGTGCTTTCTTTTCTTTCATTTCAACTTCTGTAGCTGCGCCCACTTTGATCACTGCAACACCCCCAGCTAATTTAGCCATGCGCTCTTGAAGTTTTTCTCTATCATAATCAGATGCAGATTCTTCAATTTGTGTTCGAAGATGATCAACACGCGCTTTAATTGCGTCTGCTTGACCAGCACCATCAACAATAGTGGTGTTCTCTTTAGAGATCTGAATACGCTTAGCTGTACCTAAGTCTTCTAATGTTGCTTTTTCTAGAGATAAACCAACTTCTTCAGCAATCACTGTACCGCCAGTAAGAATCGCTATGTCTTCTAACATTGCTTTACGACGATCACCAAAACCTGGTGCTTTAACAGCAGCAACTTTAACAATACCGCGGATAGTGTTAACTACTAATGTTGCTAGTGCTTCACCTTCAACATCTTCTGCAATAATCATTAAAGGACGGCCCGCTTTTGCAACACCCTCCAATAAAGGAAGAAGATCACGGATGTTTGATACTTTCTTATCATGTAACAAGATAAACGGGTCATCCATATCACATGTCATGTTGTCTTGGTTATTCACAAAGTAAGGCGAAAGATACCCACGGTCAAACTGCATACCTTCAACAACGTCTAACTCGTTTTCTAGTGCATTACCTTCTTCAACTGTTATTACACCTTCCTTTCCTACTTTGTCCATAGACTCAGCAATGATGTCACCGATTGAAGTATCAGAGTTAGCTGAAATACTACCAACCTGTGCAATTGACTTGTTATCTGAACAGGGTACCGATGCTGTCTTTAATGCATCAACTGCAGTAGTTACTGCTTTATCAATACCTCGCTTAAGATCCATAGGGTTCATTCCGGCAGCAACGGCTTTCATGCCTTCACGCACAATTGATTGCGCAAGTACTGTTGCTGTAGTTGTTCCGTCACCCGCCACATCAGATGTTTGTGAGGCAACCTCTTTCACCATCTGTGCACCCATATTTTCAAGCTTGTCTTCTAGCTCAATTTCTTTTGCAACTGATACACCATCTTTAGTCACCGTGGGTGCGCCAAATGATTTATCTAAAACAACGTTGCGGCCTTTTGGTCCTAGTGTTGCTTTAACTGCGTTAGCTAAGATGTTCACACCATTGACCATACGGGTTCTGGCTTCATCTCCAAAAATGACTTCTTTTGCACTCATAACTTTTACCTTCGCTTAAAATTTATTTAATTCTTGTAGTGTTGACTAGCCATGTTACTAGCCTTCAATGACAGCCATAATGTCGTCTTCACGCATCACTAGTAAGTCTTCGCCGTCTACCTTAACTTCAGTTCCAGAATATTTTCCGAACAAAACGGTATCGCCCTTTTTAACGTCAAGTGCTTGCACTTTGCCGCTATCGTTCGCTTTGCCATTTCCCACAGCAACTATTTCACCTTTAATAGGCTTTTCTGTTGCAGAATCAGGAATGACAATGCCACCAGGACTGGTGCGTTCTTCTTCCATTCGTTTAACTACTACACGGTCGTGTAAAGGACGTAAATTCATGCCGACTTTCTCCTGACAATTAATTAACTTAAAATTCTTTTTAAATTCATAGGGTTACTATTTTGTTAGCACTCTATTTGAATGAGTGCTAATAATACGGTTCAGCTTGCCATTGTCAAGTCACAAATGACTAGTTATTTCTGCTTCCAAGAATTTTCATCGCTTTTACTAATTTCGCCTTCGATAACATCAGTGTCACGTGGCTTTGATGACTGGCGACTTTCATAAAAAGCAGCACTAGAAGTGACTGTCATGTTCTTGATTAACCAAGAAATAATAGTCCTACGAGTGAATGGGATAAGGCATAGAAAGCCAATAGCATCAGTCAAAAATCCTGGGGTTAGAAGCAATGCTCCACCAAAAATTAATGCTACTCCCTCTAACATAGTTGTAGCAGGCAGTTGACCAGTGGACACTTCTTGCTGGAATTTAGCCATGGTGCTGAAACCCTGTGCACGTAGCAAAGAAACTCCAAGCAATGCGGTCACGATTACCAATATTACCGTTGGTAGCGCGCCAATAATGCCGCCTAACTGTATAAATAGGTAGATTTCAATCAGTGGAACACCGATAAAAAATGCCGCAATGACCGGAAAGCCTCGCATTAAAATGTGCTAGTTTTTATAACCATTACCTTTATATTGTGACGTCTTGCCAACTTTACAATGCCAGTTTAAACATTTATTGAAAAAATACATGCCTACAATAAATAATCAAGAAATGCTGTTAGTTATGACCACAATCACTGACATCGATAAGGCAAAATTGCTCGCCCGTCAGGTAGTCGAAGAACAACTAGCTGCTTGTTGCAACATAGTATCTGGTGTGACATCAATTTATCGCTGGAAAGATGAACTGTGTGAAGACCAAGAGTGTCTATTAGTAATGAAAACAATAAAAACCCGGTATATACAGTTAAGTGAGTTTATCCTTCAACAGCATCCTTACGAAACCCCGGAATTAATCGCTTTACCTATCAAAGAAAGCACACAAGAGTATTTATCATGGGTCACCAAGCAAACCAGTTAATTCACCAATCTATTTGGATAAGCTTTCTAGTAGCATTGTTACTGGTTTGCACAACAAGCCTGTCATTTGCCGCGGGCAGCCCGTTTGGCGGTAGTAGCGAAGATGAAGAATTCCTCACCGTCGATGAAGCATTCCAGCTGACCGCAACGAGTAATTCAACCAATGAAATAAAATTATTCTGGAATATTGCTGAAGGCTATTACCTATATAGAAAGCGCATTAGTGTCAGCAGTGATGATGCCAAACTCGCAATTGGCGAATTAGACTTACCTACTGGAAAAAACTACCACGACGAATTTTTTGGTGACGTTGCAATATACGAGAACAGTTTAGATGTTGCTGTGCCCATATCAGCTAGCACTAATTCTGTTGAGCTAATTGTTGGATACCAGGGCTGCGCTCATGCTGGCTTATGTTACCCGCCTGTTAAAAAGACTGTTACCGTCTCACTACCTGGAAATTCTAATGGCTCCAACACAAGTATCGCCAAACCTGTTAGTGCGGTAAATTCTAGCATCAACCAAAACACAGCACCTGCAAATGAAGAAGATAGCATCTTGGCTGATCTTAAAGATGCTAACCCTTTGATAGCAATTTTACTTAGTTTAGGTTTCGGTATTTTGGTGGCATTCACCGCTTGCATGTACCCAATGATTCCAATCTTAAGTTCATTGATCATGGGGCAAGGCGAAAAAATAACTACCTTCCGAGCATTTAGCTTATCTCTTAGCTACACTCAAGGCATTGCCATTACCTTTGGTATTCTTGGCGCAATTATGGCTCTGGTTGGTGAAGCGTTAGGTATTCAAGGCAGTTTACAAACACCTTGGATATTAATTCCATCAGCACTTTTATTTATTGGCTTAGCATTATCTATGTTTGGCTTTTATGAAATCCAAGTACCTAGTGCACTGCAAAGCAAGTTAAACGAAAAAAGTAATCAGCAAAAAGGCGGCTCATTATTCGGTGTTGGTTTAATGGGCGTGCTATCTGCATTAATTGTCGGCCCTTGTGGTGGTCCTGTACTATTGGCGGTACTCGCGTTTGCTGCGCAATCACAAAATCCTTTGGCTGGATTCTTATACTTATGGGTATTTGGTACCGGCATGGGTTTGCCCCTACTCATCATGGGTTCAGGCGGTGGAGCATTGTTACCCAAAGCGGGCACTTGGATGGATAAAGTTAAAGCCACCGGTGGCGTAATTATGATTGCATTGGCCATTAGCTTCTTAGAACGACTTAGCCCAACCTACATATCTCCTTCAATCATTATGCTGATGTGGGGAGCTCTATTAATCATAGTTGCCGTTTACTTAGGTGCTTTAAAGTCACTATCTGACGATTGCAACGGTTGGAGCAAATTATGGAAAGGCCTCGGATTAATCTTATTAATCTATGGAGCTATGTTCTTAATAGGCCTTGCCGGTGGTGGCAAAGACACCTTGAAGCCACTTACAGGCATTATCTCAATAGGGCAACAAGCTGCAAACCAGCAACACATTGCACATAAACGTATCAAAACAATAGAAGATTTAAATCAAGAATTAGCTTCGGCTAAGGCAGCAGGGAAGCCTGTAATGCTAGATTTTTATGCCGACTGGTGCGCCTACTGCAAGGTTATGGAAAAGAGAGTATTTCCCGACCCAGCTGTAGTCGCCGCCTTAGAAAATGTCGTTTTTTTGCAAGCTGACATTACTGTTCAGGATGAAGCTGATAAAAAACTGGCACGCTATTTAGATATGTCAGCACCACCTGTCTTGTATTTTTGGGATGCTCAAGGAAATGACTTAAGAAGCAGTCGATTAACAGGTAGCGTCACCGCGGAACAGCTAGCCAAGCATTTGAACACTATCTTTTAAGCGATCTATTTATAGCTAGGTACACGCTGTTTCCCTGCTCATAGCCAACACCCCTGCCACTCAAAACCTAATCTTGCTGCAAACCTCTTGAATTTTGCTGCTAAATTCGTCTATCTTGCCACCATTAGACAGTCCGCACTTTTTGCGGCACAATACTTCAAGATCAAATATATAACTCAACAACGAATTCACTCTGCTGATGAGCAAAATCCTTCTTCTTAATGGTCCTAATTTAAACCTTCTCGGTTCTAGAGAACCCGAAGTCTATGGTTATGACACCTTAGAACAAGTAGTGGATGATGCATCTCTACATGCAAAATCGCTAGGTCATGAATTAGTGCATATGCAATCAAATGCGGAGCACGAGATTATTAATAAGCTACATGCCGCCAAACTAGAAAATATTGAATTCATTGTTATCAATCCAGGTGCGTTTACTCATACCAGCATTGCCCTACGAGACGCATTTTTGGGAGTCGGAATTCCATTCATAGAGATACATATTTCAAATGTATTTGCTCGTGAAGAGTTTCGACAAATTTCTTATTTATCTGATGTTGCCCTTGGAATTATTTCTGGCATGGGTATTTACGGGTACCAGCTTGCCATCAGTGCCGCACACAACCAGTTAACCAAATAAAAGAATTAAGCGCATGGATATACGAAAAGTAAAAAAACTAATTGAGTTGCTAGAAGAATCTGGCATTGCAGAAATAGAAATCAAAGAAGGCGAAGAGTCAGTACGCATCAGTCGTGACAACCCTAACGGACCAGTTATGCCAATGCAATATGCAGCCACGCCTGCTCCTGCACCTATGCCAGCTGCTCCAGCAGAAAGCACTAGTGCAGAGCCTGCTATTGTTAGCGGTCATCAAGTCACATCGCCTATGGTGGGCACCTTTTACGAAGCGTCCTCACCAGGTGCGACTCCTTTTACCGAAGTTGGCAAACAAGTTAAAGAAGGCGACGTGCTTTGTATTATTGAAGCGATGAAAATGCTTAACCAAATTGAGAGTGACAAGTCTGGTACTGTAAAAGCCGTATTAGCCGAAAACGGTCAGCCAGTTGAATTTGGGCAACCACTTTTTGTGATTGAATAAATCAGTTGCCTTTCTTGTCCGCAACCCGTTTTTCATTGAATAACTAGTTGTTTTGTTAAAAGCAAAACATCACCTAATTAAGAATTATTGAATCATGTTAGAAAAAGTTGTTATAGCTAACCGTGGCGAAATTGCTCTACGCATATTGCGCGCATGCCGTGAGCTTGGCATCAAAACAGTTGCCGTGCATTCCACTGTGGACCGTGATTTAAAACACGTAAAACTTGCTGATGAATCTGTCTGCATAGGCCCTGCACCCTCAACAGAAAGTTACTTAAATATTCCGGCCATTATTAGCGCGGCAGAACTAACTGACGCTTCTGCCATTCACCCAGGCTACGGCTTTTTGTCAGAAAATGATGATTTTGCAGAGCGTGTGGAATCCAGTGGTTTTGTGTTTATAGGTCCAACTGCTGAAACCATTCGCCGCATGGGTGATAAAATTTCTGCCAAGAATGCAATGCAAGAAGCTGGTGTGCCGTGTGTGCCTGGCTCTCTAGAGCCTCTAACAGATGATTTCACTAGCAATTCTAGATTAGCAAATGAAATTGGTTATCCCGTTATTGTCAAAGCTGCTGGTGGAGGCGGTGGTCGTGGCATGCGGGTTGTGCGTGGTGATGACGAGTTAGCAGATTCAGTTTCATTAACTAGAGCTGAAGCAACGGCCGCATTTAACAATGGCACTTTGTATATGGAAAAGTTTTTAGAAACGCCACGCCACATAGAAATACAGGTTCTTTCAGACACGCATGGTAATGCTATTTATTTGGCCGAACGTGACTGCTCAATGCAACGCCGACATCAAAAAGTCATTGAAGAAGCCCCTGCACCTGGCTTAACTGATGAAGAACGCAATTTTATTGGAACACGTTGCACTGACGCATGTAAGTTAATTGGCTATCGAGGTGCCGGTACATTTGAATTTTTATATGAAAACGGCGAATTCTATTTCATTGAAATGAATACGCGAGTTCAAGTTGAGCATCCAGTAACTGAATACATTACTGGTATTGATATTGTTAAACAGCAGCTGCTAATCGCTTCTGGAGAAGCGTTAGCAATAACTCAAGACGATGTGAAGATTACTGGTCACGCAATGGAATGTCGCTTAAATGCAGAAGACTCAGATACTTTCATCCCTAGCCCTGGGGAAATCACCCGCTACCATAGCGCGGGAGGTTTTGGTGTTCGCGTTGATTCACATATTTATAGCGGCTACTCAGTACCACCTAATTACGATTCTATGATCGGGAAATTAATTACCCATGGTGAAGATCGTGCTACCGCCATTAAGCGTATGCAGGGCGCTTTACAAGAAATGATTATTGATGGAATAAAAACTAATATTCCACTACAACTTAGACTCATGGCTGATCCTGAGTTTGGCAAGGGGCAAGTCGACATACACTATTTGGAACGACTACTCGAAAGCCGAAATTAGATCCAATTACGCATGCTTCAATTACGCGTACAAATTAATGCTCATGCCTCTGAGCAAATTGAAACGTTACTATTTGCCTGTGGTGCTGTTAGCGTTTCTTATGAAGATGCTGCAGATGAACCTATTCTAGAGCCTAGTGTTGGCGACCATCCTCTTTGGTCTCACCTTTTCTTACAAGCGCACTTTACTTCTGAGCAAGCGATACAACTTGCAACTAAGGCGCTAGAAAACGATCCCTCAGTACGCCAGCAAATATTTTTCGCCCAAATTGAAGACCATGATTGGCAAGCTAAGTTTCAGCAGCAATTTAGTGCCATGCAATTTGGACCATTATGGATTTATCCATCTTGGGAAGATAATCCTGCGCCTGATGGTATTAGCTTACAATTAGACCCCGGACTTGCCTTTGGCACCGGGCGTCATGCGACAACAAGTTTATGTTTAAGTTGGTTAAGTAATGTGGAGTTAGCAGATATGGCTGTGATTGATTTCGGTTGTGGCAGTGGGATTCTTGCCTTAGCTGCTTCACGTTTAGGCGCATCACATGTGCATGCAGTTGATATTGATCCACAGGCTGTCAAAGCCACGCAAGACAATATTAAACGTAATCAACTCGATGAAGGTGAATTTACCCTCGGCACTATAGATTGTTTGGCTGGTGTTACTTGTGACATTATAATTGCAAACATCCTAGCTGCACCATTAATAGAACTGCGTGAAGTTTTTTTTCAACACCTAAAAGCGGATGGTATTTTAGTTATATCTGGTATTTTGCATACTCAAACTGATTTAATTTGCCAGCATTACTCCCAATTCTTTAGATGCAATCAGGTTTATCAGCAACAAGAATGGGCCTGTATTTCCTTTACACGATTATCACTATGAACTGGTAAACTGCCTCTATGTTTACTCGTTGTCCCAGCTGTCGTGCCGCATTTAGTATTTCTGACCAGCAATTAGAAATTGCTGCGGGGATGGTGCGCTGCGGTATGTGCGAACATGTTTTTGACGCACGCCTATATTTGTTTGATCAACCAAACGACAATATGTATGAAACAGTTGATGTTGAGTTAGGTGAAGATGAAGCCTCGGCAATTGACCTAGAATTCCTAGATAGAGAACTTCATGGGACTCACCCGCATTTACCAGAGACTGCAAAAGTCCCTTTGCCACCACTATTTGATACCACCAAACAAACAACGCCAGAAAAAGTGTACCCAGAAACAACTGTTCCAAAAATAATCGCTGACGATATTACTAATCTGGAAAATGAAGAAGCCAACATCCCTACAATAAAGTTATTAACATCAATCAGCATCTTTTTGTTGTTGGCGACTCTGGCTATTCAAATTATTGCAACGTCCAAACTTTCTCTAATACCCCAGCAATATCAGCAACAACTATGTCAATGGATTACCTGTACTATTGAAATACCTCGCAATCTCTACAAGATAGAAGTACTAAATCGAAGCATTTATACTCACCCTTCTGAACAACAAGCACTGATGGTAACCGTCACTATTATAAATAGAGCTGAATTTGCCCAGCCTTATCCATTGATTCAATTGAGATTTTTAAATATAGCAGGTGAAGTGATTGCCGCCAGACAGTTTGCTGCAAATCATTACCTGAAAGACAAATGGACACCAAGCCAACTGATGGAAAAAAATATCCCTCTTTCAATAAAATTAGAAGTCCACGATGTTGGAGAAGAAGTTGTGAGTTATGACTTTGATTTTTTGTAAGTTAACACAGTTTATAATTTTCAATCATGCAAATCGGACCCTACACAATTTCTAATAATTTATTGTTAGCGCCAATGGCAGGCGTAACCGATGTGGTATTCCGCAAGTTATGCCGTCAACAAGGTGCAGCCTATTCAGTGACTGAAATGATTAGCGCCGATAGCAAGCTCTGGAATACCTCTAAGTCGAAGTTAAGACGTGTGCATATGAAAGAACCCTCTCCACGCGCTGTACAGATCGTAGGTTCAGACCCATATCAGCTTGCCCAAGCAGCTGTATTCAACGTGGAGCATGGCGCTGACATTATTGACATTAATATGGGCTGCCCTGCTAAGAAAGTATGTAAAGTACATGCTGGCTCAGCATTACTTGCTGACGAAAATTTAGTGAAAAGAATTCTTACCGAGGTAGTCAACGCCGTTGATGTGCCTGTTACTCTGAAGATTCGCACCGGGACGGATGTGAATAACCGTAATGGTGTCCAAATAGCTAGGATAGCTGAAGATTGCGGAATACAAATGTTGACAATTCACGGTCGGACTCGTGCTTGTCGCTTCTTAGGACAAGCAGAATACAAAACAATTTGCAACATAAAAAAATCGATTAATATCCCTGTGATTGCTAACGGAGACATAAATTCTGCAGAAAAAGCAAAAAAGGTCTTGGCAATTACTAACGCAGATGCGATTATGATCGGACGCGCGGCACAGGGTCAGCCGTGGCTTTTTCGCCAAATTGACCACTACCTAAAATTCAATGAAAAACTAGAAAATCCGCCCCAAGCGGAGATGCGTACTATTGTATTGAATCACTTAGAAGAATTGTATTCCTTGTATGGAAAACAACAAGGAGTGCGAATTGCGCGTAAACATATTGGCTGGTACTTAGATAAAATGCTTGGCTCAAAACAGTTCAAACAGAAAGTGTTCTCTGTAGCCGAGGCGGATGTTCAGTTCAATATGGTACGCAGTTATTTGCAAGACGCAGAATTAAAAATGGAGAACGTTGCATGAATAACCCAGTTACAAACCTTAATGTTTCAGAGTTACACCCAGTAACTCCAACACAAACACTTAGAGAATCTGTTGCAGATTCATTGCGTAGTTATTTCAGTAAGTTAGATGGGCATGCGCCTGATGACTTATATCGCATGGTGATAGAAGAAGTAGAAAAGCCTTTATTAGAATCAGTGATGAATTATTGTGGTGGCAATCAAACTAAGGCAGCTAAATGTCTTGGACTTAACCGCGGAACACTACGCAAGAAGCTTAAGCACTACGACGTCCGCTAATCATATGCCGTCAGACACTAGCCGGCGTGTTCAACGTGCTCTAATAAGCGTTTCTGATAAGTCTGGTCTAGAACAGTTTGCCTCTGAGTTGCACCAAGCAGGCATACACATCCTTTCCACTGGTGGTACCGCTGCACAACTAAGTGCAGCCGGTATCCCTGTGACTGATGTCAGCGAGCACACACAGTTTCCTGAAATCATGGGCGGGCGGGTCAAGACCCTTCACCCAAAAGTGCATGGCGGGATTCTTGGGCGTGCAGATGTCGATGATGCTGTTATGCAAGAACATGGCATTGATGCGATCGACTTAGTGGTCGTGAATCTCTATCCTTTTGCTCAAACTATTGCCAAACCAGATTGCACCTTAGATCTCGCTATCGAAAATATTGATATAGGTGGTCCAGCAATGCTGCGCGCTGCTGCAAAAAATCATGCCCGTGTTGGAGTCGTCGTAGATCCTTCAGACTACTCTCGGTTACTAACTGACCTTAGAGCTAATGACGGATGTCTTACGCATGAAACACGTTTCAATCTTGCTCGAAAAGCATTTAGCCACACCGCTGAATATGATGGCATGATTGCCAATTATCTTGGTCAACAAAATGAAAACTTGTTTCCTGAGACTTTGCACTTAACGTTTAATAAAAAACAAGCTATGCGCTACGGTGAAAATCCTCATCAGAGTGCAAGTTTCTATGCAGAACCAAATCCAAGAGAAGGTTCTGTCGCTGCTGCTAAATTTATTCAAGGAAAAGAATTATCATTTAACAATATTGCTGATACCGATGCCGCGTTGCAATGTGTAAAGCAATTTACTGCTCCTGCATGCGTGATTGTAAAGCATGCAAACCCCTGCGGTGTTGCAGTTGCAGAATCTATTACTGATGCTTATCAGAAAGCCTATCAAACAGATCCAACATCAGCCTTTGGGGGTATTATTGCTTTCAATCGTGCATTAGATGCAAACACCGCTAAACAGATCCTTGATCAGCAATTTGTAGAAGTCATCATCGCACCTGGGATTGAATCAGATGTCATTGACATTCTCAGCACTAAACCAAATACACGTGTGCTTGATTGCTCAAATACAAATTCAGTCAACAGCGGGTTTGATTTACGCAAAGTCAGCGGTGGGATGTTGGTACAAGACCAAGACAATGCAATTGTTCAGGCAGCCGACTTGAAGGTTGTCACTAAACGTCAACCTAGCGAACAAGAAATTTGTGACTTATTGTTTGCCTGGAAAATTGTTAAGTATGTAAAATCAAATGCGATTGTTTATGTGCGTGATGAAAGATCCATTGGAATTGGTGCAGGACAAATGAGTCGTGTCTATTCAGCTAAAATCGCAGGCATTAAAGCTAGTGATGAAAATTTAGTTGTTGAGGGCTCTGTCATGGCTTCAGATGCTTTCTTCCCTTTCAGAGATGGTTTAGATGCCGCCAACCAAGCCGGTATCACGGCTGTTATTCAACCTGGCGGTTCGCGTAATGATGCAGAAATTATTGCCGCAGCAGATGAACATGGTATGGCAATGGCATTTACCGGCATTCGCCACTTCCGGCATTAAAAGGCTTTTTCTAAGCACGCTTCCCCAATAATTTTGTAGCAAATCACATGTCCATCGCAATTCAAATTGGGCAGATTATGTTTCCACTGATTGCTATTGTCAGCATTGGGGTATACGTAGGATTTCGCAGGCAACCTGAGCTAGACTCCATTAATGAAATAAATCTTCACGTATTCATACCTGCATTAGTGTTTTCATCGCTCCTTCAGCAGCAATTTCAAATCAAAGAATTTGCCATCCTTGGTCTAAGCGGTTTTGTTTTAGTACTGCTCACAGCAGCCATAGCACTACCTTTAGCCAACACATTTAAAATTCAATACCGCACACTCGCCCCGCCAATGATGTTTCATAATGCTGGCAATATAGGTTTACCCTTAATGAGCCTGGCATTAGGCCCCGAAGGTTTAGCTGCCGGTCTAATTTTATTTTTAATCGGTAATATCACACATTTTGGCATTGGTTCTTACATGCTTGACCAAAATGCAAAGTGGCTTCGCAGTCTCAGTTCTCCTGCAATTCTTGCCGCAGCACTTGCACTAATTTTACAAGCTCAAAATGTACAAGTTGCAAGTTTTATTATTCTACCTATTCACATGTTAGGCAGTATCGCAGTCCCATTAATGTTGTTCTCTCTTGGCGTACAACTGACTAAAGCTAATTTGGATTTTTGGAAACTTGGTGTAATTGTAGGTGTACTCACCCCTGCAGTTGGAGTTGCCTTAGCGTTATTAATATCAATGCTAGCACCTTTAGAGAAAACACAACTTGGTGCGCTGATTTTATTTGGCGCCTTACCACCCGCAGTAATGAACTTTTTATTCGCAAAACGCTATCAGCAAGAACCAACAAAAGTTTCTGCTATAGTATTAGTGGGCAATGTGTTAGCAATTATCACTTTGCCTTTAGCATTATTATTCGTATTACCACGTTTTAGTTAGGCAAGAGAATTATATGAAGAATATTTTAGTCGTTGGCAGTGGCGGAAGAGAACATGCACTTGCTTGGAAGTTTGCTCAATCACCAAATACTCATAAAGTCTATGTCGCACCTGGAAATGCTGGCACTGCTTTAGAAGATGGAATTGAAAATATAAATATTTCTAGTGACGATATTAATTCACTACTTACATTTGCTAAAGATAGCAATATTGATTTGACTGTGGTTGGGCCAGAAGCACCTCTGGTTGCCGGAATTGTCGATCAATTTAAATCAGCTGGCTTAACTATCTTTGGACCAAAACAGTTCAACGCCCAACTAGAGGGCTCAAAAAGCTTTGCTAAACAGTTTATGCATCACTGCAATATCCCTACAGCGAACTATAAAGAATTTACCGATGTGTCCCAAGCTATAACTTACTTATCAAATCAATCCTTTCCGATTGTTATTAAAGCAGATGGTCTGGCCGCAGGAAAAGGTGTTGTCATAGCTCAAGATAATAATGAAGCAGTTACCACAGTAGAATCAATGTTGACAGGTAACGCACATGGAGAAGCTGGTAAAAAAATTGTCATAGAAGAATTCATTGAAGGCGAGGAAGTTAGCTTTATTTGCCTTGTAGACCATGACACTGTGATTCCGCTTGCCAGCTCTCAAGACCATAAAGCACGTGACAATGGTGACCTAGGCCCAAATACTGGTGGAATGGGCGCATACTCTCCAGCACCATTAGTAACTGAGGAACTCCATAGCAAAATTATTTCTGACGTTATTCGCCCAACAGTTCAAGGCTTTATTGATGAAGGTCATCCGTATCAAGGATTCTTATATGCCGGCTTAATGATAACTGCGCAAGGCGAACCCAAAGTTCTTGAGTTTAATTGCCGGTTTGGTGACCCAGAGACACAACCAATTTTGATGCGCTTACAAAGCGATTTATTTGAACTATGCTGGGATGCTGCACGCAATCAATTAAAGGAAACTAATTTAAGGTGGAATCCTCAAACAGCCCTTGGCGTGGTAATGGCCGCCGGCGGCTATCCCTTTAGTTACGAGAAAGGTGAATCAATCAGTGGCATTGAAAATGTGAATACACAACACACAAAAGTTTTTCATGCTGGAACCACATTAAAAGGCAGCAGCATTACAACTTCGGGCGGACGTGTATTATGCGTTACTTCTTTAGGTGATGATATTAAATCTGCACAACAGAATGCTTATCAAGACGTAAAGTCCATTAACTGGAAAGATGTCTACTATCGAGACGATATAGGTTTTAAAGCGATTAAATAGCGTTAATTATAGGTTTACAATTAGCGCTGAAATTTAAATTTCTACTTATCTTTATTAATTGATTTTCAAACTAGCGTTTCATTGCATCAAAGAACTCAATATTATTCTTACTTGACTGCATTCGCCCAAGCATGAATTCCATTGCTTCTATCTCATCCATTGAATGTAAGAACTTGCGCAAGATCCACATCTTTTGAAGTACCTCAGGCTCAATCAATAATTCTTCACGACGTGTACCCGAGCGATTGATATTCAGTGAAGGGTAAATACGTTTTTCTGCTACACGACGATCTAAATGGATTTCCATATTGCCGGTGCCCTTAAATTCTTCGTAAATAACCTCATCCATCTTAGAACCAGTATCAATTAACGCTGTTGCCAAGATGGTTAAGCTACCACCTTCCTCAATATTTCGTGCTGCACCAAAGAATCGTTTAGGTCTATTCAAGGCATTTGCTTCAACACCGCCCGATAAAACTTTTCCAGAAGATGGTGCAACAGTGTTGTATGCGCGGGCAAGTCTCGTAATTGAATCCAATAAAATCACTACATCACGTTTATGTTCTACAAGGCGTTTAGCTTTCTCGATGACCATCTCAGCTACTTGTACATGACGGCTAGCCGGTTCATCAAAGGTACTAGATACTACCTCACCTTGAACCATGCGTTGCATTTCAGTAACTTCTTCAGGACGCTCATCAATCAACAATACAATTAAGTAACACTCGGGATGATTAGCCGTAATACTCTGAGCAATATTCTGCAGCATGATAGTTTTACCAGCCTTAGGTGGTGAAACCACTAAGCCACGCTGGCCTTTACCAATTGGCGAACAAACATCAATTATTCTCGCCGTAATATCCTCAGTACTACCGTTACCTCTTTCTAAGTTAAGAAGTTCATCTGGATGTAATGGTGTTAGATTTTCAAATAAAACTTTGGTTTTAGCGTTTTCAGGTGTATCAAAATTGATCTTGTCGACCTTAAGCATGGCGAAATAACGCTCACTGTCCTTAGGTGGCCGAATTTTTCCAGCAACAGTATCGCCGGTACGCAAACCAAATCGCCTAATTTGGCTAGGTGAGACATAAATATCATCCGGCCCTGCTAGATATGAACAATCTGCAGATCGTAAAAAGCCAAATCCATCTTGTAAAATTTCCAATACTCCATCACCAAAAATATCTTCACCACTTTTTGCATGTGCTTTTAAGATTGTGAAAATAATGTCTTGCTTGCGCATGCGGGCAATATTGTCGATGCCCATTGTTCCTGCTAGCTCGACGAGCTCTGCGGCGGATTTAACTTTAAGTTCGGTGAGGTTCATATATTAGATTTTTGGTTTAAGTGAAATATTAGTTGGGGGTATTAAAAAAGAACTTTTTGATTGAACTCAAACTAACGATTACGTCATTTGAGATTTAGATATTTGTTTACTTGCCGAACGTAGCCGGTTCTTTAGTAATAGAAATGCTATTATTTTGTTATGTAAAAATTAGGAATCGGTCTTGGCAAGGCGCTACCAGGTAGCGTAATAGCCCCAAGTTAGCACTAATTTTTAAGGGCGTCTAGTAAAACTACTACAAATATCGCCCTTCAGTCCGCGTTTTAAATACTCTGATCTATAAACGCAGTCAACTGTGATTTTGATAGTGCACCCACCTTAGTTGACTGCACATCACCACCCTTAAATATCATCAGTGTTGGTATTCCACGAATACCAAATTTTGGTGGTGTCGCTGGGTTATCATCGATATTCAGCTTAGTAATTTTGAGTTTACCTTCGTAATCTGCCGCTATTTCATTAAGTATTGGCGCTATCATTTTGCACGGTCCACACCACTCTGCCCAATAATCGACAAGCACCGGTACATCGCTCTGTAATACTTCTTGTTCAAATGATGAATCTGTGATGTGCGTGATATTGTCACTCACTTATGGACGCTCCCTAACTTAAGATGTTGGATTTATACGGACTCTGATGAGATTTAATTGTATATTTAACGCATATTTACAATGAAAACAAGCCTAGTCTTAACCTGTACAGTCAGCAGTTATTCACAGACGAGACATCAAATACCAAGTTATACTCTCACATTATGGCAATTAAAGGTTTAATCGGCATCATCGGCGGAAGCGGGTTTGTGGGCAGCGAAATTTGCGCCCAATTAATCGCCTCAGGATACTCAGTAAAAGTGCTTACACGCAATATAGATATGTGTCGGCATCTCAAGGTATTACCATCACTTTCCATAATTCAAATTAATGACTATCAAGTTAACACACTGGCAGCGCACCTAAAAGGTTGCGAAGCACTCATTAATTTGGTCGGGATTCTTAATGAAAAAGGTAATGATGGCAAAGAGTTCCATCAAGTCCATGTGGGTATCACGCGTCTAGCATTGAATGCATGCGAACAGGCCAATATACCTCGATTGCTACAAATGAGTGCATTAAATGCAGATGCAGATGCTCCTAGCCATTATTTGCGCAGTAAAGGCAAGGCTGAAAACTACCTTAAAACCTTCGCAGGTGAAGAGGTGATCTATACCATTTTTAAGCCCTCAGTTATTTTTGGCGAAGGTGACAATTTTTTAAACCGATTTGCCAATTTACTTAAAATTGTCCCAGGGATATTTCCACTCGCCTGTGCAAATGCTCGTTTTGCCCCTGTTTACGTAGGTGACGTGGCTAAGCAAATGATTAAGTCCATAAATGACAAAAAAACCTACAATCAATCCTTCGAATTATGCGGGCCAAATATTTATAGCCTTAAAGAACTAGTGCAATATACCGCCAATATTTGCGGATATAAACGTACTGTTCTTGGTCTACCAAAATTCTTATCGAAATTTCAAGCAACCGTATTTGAGTATGTACCAGGCAAGCCTTTCTCAAAAGATAACTTTAATTCTTTAAAGCTAGATAGCGTTTGCAATCAATGCGCCTCATGTACCACTCCTTTGCAGGCTATTGCTCCTACTTATCTGAGCAAAAACTAAATTTCCGAATGACACTTCGCTTTGTGTAAGAATTCAATTCGCTGCATATCACTTAAGGCTTGAGTGCTTTGAACTGCTACATAAAAATCAGCAAAGTTTCTATTGCAACGTTCAAAAAGAGATATAAATGCAGGCACCAAAGATTGATATGTCGAAAATGAATTTAATTTTGCATTATTCATATTATCCATAAGCCACTGCTGATATTTTTGCTGATGCTTCCATTTCTTAGTTTTGCTAACAATCATTTTCTTATACTCAGCAAAAGCAGATTGTTTAAGGTGTACCTTTTCTTTCTCATCAGTCAATGACGACTCATAGATGTCACTAAGCTGCAACTTCAACTGTTCAACGATCTCATAAATTTCTTGTTTGTTTTGTTGAATTTGTTGGTATTGTTTTAATTGCACTGTTTTATTTTCTGACTGTAACCATGTCTCTACGCCCAAGCGACCGACAGTAGTGGCAAAGGCCTCGTTAAAGCTAGTATGATTTTTTATATACAGTTGCTGATGTGCTAACTCATGAAAAATATACTCGGCAGTTGCAACTTCTCCTCTATTCAGCATGCTGCTTAATACTGGATCGCTAAACCACCCCAATGTTGAATAGGCAGGCACAGGTGCAATATAAACATCTAGAGATTTTTTTCGAAGTTGTTCTGCAAATTGTTTGGCTTTGCGTTCATCAAAATAACCCCGATAAGGCACACAACCAACAATCCAAAAACACCATGACTCTGCTTGCAATGAAAGTTGTGGTGCTGCAAATACTACCCAAGTTACATAATCACGTTTAAGATTGACATAAGTGGTATAACTTTCATTGTCAGGGAGATGTAATTGGCGAATAGCAAATTCGCGTACAGCTAAGATAGTTTTAAATTGTTCAGCCTGTGTTTGATCCAGAGAATCGTCTTCTAACAAACGGGCTATTGGTTGCCTATCGCTCATAAGCTTCATATGACCATGGCTTGTATGAGCAAGATAACCGAGTGTTGAGCAAGCAGTTAATTGCAACAGGCTACCTAAGACTATAATTCGAGTTAGAATACTTTTATGGCACACAATGTAGTTGGCAGATAAATAATGCAAAAATATTTGGTTGGAGGCGCAGTACGCGACCGCTTGTTGAGTCTACCAGTACATGAACGAGACTGGGTAGTGGTAGGTTCGACACCTGAAGAGATGATCGGTCTGGGTTTCCGCCAGGTTGGCAAAGATTTCCCTGTATTTTTGCACCCTGAATCTTCAGAAGAATATGCATTAGCACGCACTGAACGGAAATCTGGAACAGGGCATAAAGGCTTTAAAGTATTTAGTTCCCCTGATATTCCATTAGAAAAAGATTTACTACGACGCGATCTAACCATAAATGCCATTGCAGAAGACGAGTATGGCAATCTAATTGACCCTTATGGAGGACAAGAAGATATTAAAAATCGTATTTTGCGTCACGTCTCTCCTGCTTTTATAGAAGATCCATTACGTGTACTTAGAGTAGCCCGGTTTGCTGCTCGATTCTGGCAGCTCGGGTTTACCATTGATGCCAAGACATTAGATTTAATGTCAGCGATTAGTCATAGCAATGAATTACAACAGCTCTCTAAAGAACGCATATGGCAGGAAACTAAACGTGCTTTAGAAACCATTCATCCGGAAATATATTTTCTCATTCTATTTCAGATAGGCGCATTAGAAAAAATTGCAGCTCCTCTCGCAGTTGCTTTGCAAACCCGCGATGCATTACTAACTTTACCAAAATTACGTGATATTAGTGATTATGAATTTAAGTATGTAGGATTAATCATGTTGGCAAGCAAGCATGACGAAGAGTTTAGTGTGCAAACAATTAATAACATACATAACAATTTTGCCTGTCCGATTTCATTACAAGAATTTTCTAATTTAACAACTTACTACTTCAACGATTGCCGCAATGCATTATCAAAAAATAGTGGAAGTATTTACGGGCTTTTACAAAGCTTGGATGCTTTTCGTCGACAACAACGTTGTATTCATATCCTTCAGTGCATGCAAGCCATGTTGGGTTTATTTGATTACCCATCTGCGCCAGATTTAGATTTTTTATCTAATATTGTTCCAATATTAAATGCTGTTAAGCTACAACCAAAGCAGCAAGAACAATTAGATGGAAAAGCATTCGGGAATGCTTTGGTGGAATCGCGCAAACAAGTTATCGAAGATGCAATTAATGCATTAGCTATATGAATGCGAACAATAATATGCCCAGTATAATTCGATAAATCACAAAAGGCATCATGCCTATAATATTCACCAGCCTAACAAATGCTTCTATGCATATATAAGCAACAATGCCCGATATCAAGAACACCCAAAATGTTGCAGTTAGATCAACCTCTACTGTGGAAGACATTAGTTTCATAGATTTATATGAAATTGCAGCTAATATTGTAGGAATCGAGAGTAGAAAAGAAAATCGTGCTGCAGCCACCTTAGACAGGCCCATAATTAACCCCGCTGTCATGGTAACCCCTGATCGAGAAGTGCCCGGTATCAAAGCAAATACTTGAGCACAGCCTATAAATATAATGCCCTTCCAGCAAAGCTTATATTCATCGTGCAATTCTTTACCGATTCTATCCGCATATGCCAACGCGAGTGCAAAGAGTATTGTAGTAATAGCAATAACGTATGCACTACGTAGATATTGCTCAATAAAATCAGCCAACAACAAACCTGCAACAACAATAGGAATAGTGGCAATTATTATTGCTGAAATTAGCCTCAATGTTTCTTGGTTCTCTGCAGCTCTGGGTTTCAATATGGCGCGAACCATTGCTTGCAACTCTTTGCGAAAATAAAACATTACTGCAACCAGGCTACCTGCGTGTGCAGCAACATCCATCAATAGGCCTTGATCTTTCCATCCCATCACAATTGATATTAGCACCAAATGCGCTGAGCTAGAGACTGGCAAAAACTCAGTTAGCCCCTGGATAAATCCTAATGCAATTATTTGTATTAAATCCATTTTATAAAAATTTATAAGCGGTGAAGCATGTTTTTAGTTGTGAATTGATTAGATTTAAAATCGATATTTTTAGTGAGCACCATCGCTTGAAATCGCTCCCCCATTTCAGCAGGCATCATTAAGCGTTTAATTTCTGCCTTACGCTCAATAACGTTCACATATTTATCCTCAGTCAAATATTTTTCCAGGGCATCACTTGCTAACAAAAAATGTGCTTGTGTACTATAACTATTAACTTGCAAATCACAATGTGTCCCCGCCTCCGCTAACGCAGTAAAATCAACATTACACGAAATATCTTGGAGGCCTGGCCATAGCAACGGCTGTTCATTTGCTACATGCTGATAATGACAAATCAGTGTGCCCATTGAGCGCTGTTCATGATAATACTCGTGTCGAGCATAGCCATAGTCGATATAAAAAAATATCCCTTGTTTCACAAATGAGGTAATTTGCTGAATGAAATCATCTAATAGTAGATTTATATCGCATTGATATGGACTGCCAGATTTATTTAACACTGATGAAGGTAATCGTTCGCCAATTAGATTTGATAAATACTCTATTGCCGGAATATCAACAAACCGTAAATCGCCTTTTTCATCCAGAGCCACGCATCGCTCTGAGACACTATTTTTTAACACAGAAACCAGAGTTACCGGTAGCGCATCAAGTACCTCATTTGCAATCACTACACCACACTCTATCGGCTCGTCTAAATTCTCAATCCAAACGATATTGCAATCAGATTGTGCACTTGCCAAATATTGTTTCTGTCGACGTCTCAATGCAGCACTTTTTTCAACAATGTAATAACACTGTGGCAAACAATCATTCTGCTTCATTGCTTGGATTAAATCTGCCGCAAATTTACCACTTCCAGCACCTACCTCAATCACAGAAAATGTGTTTAATTGTTGTTTGATTTTATTTATATGTGCTGCAAATGCTACAGCAAAGAAATTACCGTTCTCTGGACTAGTGGTAAAATCACCTTTTGAACCAAATATATCGCTATTACTCTCGTAGTAGCCCACTTCCTCTGTATACAAACAAAGCTGCATGTAGCGCTGGAAGCTAATGGGCTGTTGATTGTGTTTTATTTCATCCACAATAATTTGTTGGCAACGTCGACTGCGTTGTTTTTCTGAATCAGAAGGAATTGGCATTTCAACCTGCATAATGCACAACCCATGGGAATGTCGGCAATAAACTACTCATGACGATATGGTACATTAAACAAAATTTAAATCGTTGGGATTATTTATGGAATACTCATCTAGTCACGTTGCTTTAGTCACAGGTTCTGCAAAGCGCATTGGTGTTGAAGTAGTAAGGAAACTCCATGCTGAAGGTCTGCGTGTGATACTACATTACAATGGCTCACAAAATGCTGCTAAGGCCATCGCTGATGAACTCAATTCAGTACGCAAGGATAGCGTAGCCACGATTCAATTTAATCTACTTGATGTTTCGCAGTTGGACTCATTTTCTAAGAAGATAATAAAAATATGGGGGAGATTAGATATACTAGTAAATAATGCATCTACATTTTATCCCACACCCATAAATGATATCAGCTTAGACACATGGAACGATTTAATCGGTGTAAACCTTCAAGCACCGCTATTTCTAAGTAAAGCTTTAGCACCATCGTTGACCAAGCAAAAGGGTTGCATCATCAATATTGTTGATATTCATTCTGACCGCCCACTAAAAGGTTACACCGTCTACTGTATTGCCAAGGCCGGTTTAGGAATGTTGACCAAATCACTAGCGCGTGAATTGGCCCCTGATGTGAGGGTTAACGGAGTTTCACCTGGAGCAATTATGTGGCCAGAAATAAAAGATTATGAGCCTATGCATAAAGAAATTATTGAGCGAACCGCATTGAAAAGGGAGGGTAGTCCAAAAGATGTTGCTGACACCGTTTGGTTTTTAGCAACTTCGGCTGACTACATAACAGGGCAGATAATTGCCGTAGATGGTGGTAGAACTCTAAGCAACTAACCTAACCACACAACTATTAAGATAGTGGTACTATGTTTGTAAATATGAATTATAGTACATATTAACAATGACCCCATGCCGTCTAATTTATAGGAGTATCGCTAAAAAACAAACTCTTGCGTCAGGGCCATTATCTAAACTTTCTAATGCCGCCTCAAACAACAATAGAAGGTTAGGTATACATGGGATCTTAGTTCTTTCTTATAACAGGTTTCTACAGTTATTAGAAGGGCCATCGCAGTTTGTTAATGAATTGTTTTGCAAAATCGTAAAAGACCCTAGGCATGATCAAGTTGAATTACTTAGCTATGAAAGTATTGTTCAGCCAGAATTTATTGATTGGTCTATGTACTTTCTTGAGTTAGATAAAATTGATCCCAGCATACGCTCACTTTTAAGTAAAAAGTACCCGATTAAAAATGACAAATTTGAATTCCCTAATGAATCATTCTTAATGACTTCTTTACTACTGGATTTGAAACATATCTTTAATGACAAGTAAATTTAGCTGCTGAATCTAATTAAGATTCAAGCATTCAATATAAGCCTATTTAACTAGTCTTAACTCGACTTCCTGTTTATTAAAATCTTCCCATAATCTAGCAAATGATGTTTTCAGTATTGGATGACGCATATCGCCAGCGATATCGACTAATGGCTTGAGAACAAAAGCATATTTAGTGATATCTGAACTAGGTACGTGAACGCCGTCTTTATTAATTTGTGATTTACCATATAACAACTGATCCAAATCGATTGTTCTCGAAACAAATTGATTTTTACTATCTCTCACACGCCCATGATTGGCCTCTAATTCTCGTAAGTAGTGGCGCATCTCTTGTGGGGAAATATCTGTCTCCAGGCCAACCACTAGATTATGAAAATCATCTCCGTCAAATCCTTCTGAAACAGTTTGATAGATAGGAGAAACTTCAAGTTCACCAAACTCTTCAGCAAGTTCTTCGAGTACTTGGGGAATGTGAATTTGCTTGTCGATATTGCTGCCAATACCAATGTATACCTTGACCATCCCTAGGCTCGTTCTCCTCGTTCTATCGTTACTCCCACTGCCGCTGAACCCCTAACTGCCCCAGGCTTAGCGATGGTAATTCGTAACCATGGAATGTTGAACTCAGTCATTATCGTTGTCGCTATAAGCTCAATCAGGGTCTCAACCAACTTTGGTTGATTCTCATCCACTAGCACCCGAATCCGTTGAGAAATCGCTTTATAATCAAGGGTATATTCTAGATCATCTGTCTCTGCAGCTTTCGAAATATCGGTTGCCATTTCTAAATTAATGGTAATTTTCTGGTGGACTTGCCGCTCCCACCCGAATACGCCGATAACGGCATCCATGCTTAAATCACGTATAAATACTGTGTCCATAGTCGAGCTGGGTTTCCTTTTTAATTATCTCGTCAGCGAGCGGCGATTCAGTCGCCTATATATATTGTCTACCATATACCTTTCTGTTAAGGTACGCCGCCCATACGTAATATACAAACACAAGAAATTTTACAATGTCTAGAGTATGCCAAGTTACCGGTAAGCGACCTGTTGCAGGAAACAACGTTTCGCACGCACATAATAAAACGCGCCGAAGATTCCTTCCAAATTTACACACCCATCGATTCTGGGTAGAAAGCGAAGGCCGTTGGGTCAAATTGCGTTTATCTACTAAGGGTATGCGAATTATTGACAAAAAAGGCATTGATGCTGTACTTGCAGACATACGCGCTCGCGGTGAATCTGCTTAAACCACTGAGATATAGACATGCGAGAAAAAATCAAATTAGTTTCTACAGCAGATACTGGTCACTACTACACCACCACTAAAAACAAGCGCACCATGCCTGATAAACTGGAAATCAAAAAATACGATCCCGTGGTTCGCAAGCACGTAATCTACAAAGAAGCTAAAATTAAATAAAAGGCTATCAATACACCTAGCTATTAAAGCTAGGCGTGGTTGTAAATAGGTTGTAGCGAATAACTTCGCAAAGACCGAGCAAACTCTACTAATACCCGAATCCCTGTTTCCTCTGCTTCCTGACACCATTCAGCTAGGGCTTTTAGCATTCCCTCATTACTTTTGTATTTACGCGTCCACACTTCTGTCAGGCGCAGTTGATAATCATAAACCGTTTTTAGCTGCAGATTATCGCGCAATATTTGGTTTAGATGATCAATCTGTGGTGCTGTCATTAGACTACGTTCTCGAATAATGGCTTTTTGTACGTGCTTCAGTGCTCTTCTGTAATTGCCATCCGCTTGGCCAATTTCTGCTTTTAGCACAGGTAATGTCACCAGCTTTGCGTAATCGGCCATGACATGAAGCTTGCTCGTTAGCATAGCGCGTACCGATTCAAGATCGAGTAGCTCTTTTTCAACCGGGAGACTTGCTTGCTTTGGTCTAGGCGCCACTTTCTTAACTTCAGCTAAGCCCAATGCACTTAAAAATCGAATGTACATCCAGCCGATATCAAATTCCCACCAGTGAACTGAAAATCGCGCCGAACTAGGATAAGCATGGTGATTATTATGTAGTTCTTCACCACCAATAATAATTCCGAAATTAGTCAGATTAGTAGATCCATCTTGTGGTTCAAAATTACGATAACCCCAGTAATGGCCAGCCCCATTGACTAAACCCGCAGCAAAAAAAGGAATCCAAACTAATTGAATAGCCCAGTAAGTGAGACCAATAGGACCAAATAATGTGAGATAAACGATTAGACAAATACCCATGCCAGTATAGCTATAACGTTTATAGATTTTCTCTGCCCAGTCTTCGGGTGTGCCATGACCATATTCTTGACTTACTTGTGGATCAAAGGCAGAGATACGATATAACTCAGCACCCTCAAAAAGCACCTTCTTGATTCCGTGCACATAAGGGCTATGCGGATCATTTTCACCTTCGGTACAGGCGTGATGCTTACGATGAACTGCAACCCACTCTTTAGTATTTTGACCCGTGGTAAACCATATCCAGAAACGGAATATATGGCTTAGAAAAGGGTGTAGGGTAATGGCGTGATGAGCTTGGCAACGATGCAGGTATAGTGTCACCGACACAATCGTAAGATGTGTCGCAACTAATACACAGATTAAATCTCCCCACCATGGCAACTGTAATATTCCATCTAACATACAATAAATTCCTTAAGTATCCTCGAGATCGCTATTGGCAAATCATACGTGGGCATAGGGATAGTCGGCAAGAAATTCACCAAATTAAGGACAATCAGCACTCAATTGCAGATGAATATGCCCCTGTGGATTAACAATTCCAAGCCAATGTCTGTCAACATAGAGCGTACCAGAATGATCTAAGATGATGCACGGACCAGTAATTTTTTGACTAACAACTAACTGATTACGCTTATACACTGGGACAGGTTCAGACACCCCCACTACCTCTACATACTCTTTGACTTGCAAAGGTTGGCCCTGCCTAACTGATAATACATCTGGTGTATTACTATCCTTATACGCCCATACTCTAGCAGTCACTACCTCAATATTATCTGCCGATAAGCTGAACCCAAAACGCTTATAATGAGCTTGTTGAAACTCTAATACTATCTCGTCGCCACACCATGGAAGGCTTATCGCACTAGATTGGCCCTGGTAACGTAAATCTAACCATTGACTGACTCGATTAGGAACAATATTTACTGCCGCAAGTTGTTTTTCTGCTTCGTGCTTTAACTGTCCGAGCAATCCCGTAAGCATTTTTTGATCTAAGTTAGACCATAATCGACATATCGATTTTGAAGCCATCTGGCCCACTGGCGCACTCAACATACCTTGTGCAGATAATATACCTGCATTGACCGGCACCAAGATACTAGGCATGGCTAATTGCTCAGCTACAGCACACATATGCAAACCACCTGCGCCACCAAACGGAAATAAGCTGAATTCACTGGGGTCATGCCCACGATGGATTGAAATTACTCTTAATGCCTGCGCCATATGTGCATTGGCCAATTCGACAATGCCCAATGCCGCCTCTTCTATGGTGCAATTCATTTTATCAGCTAGAGGCTGTAACGCCTTTTGAGCCAATCGATAGTCTAATTGCAATCCGCTAGTCCAAATTTGATTCACAGGTATGCGCCCAAGCACAACGTTGGCATCAGTGATTGTCGCCTCATTTCCACCAAGTCTATAACAAGCCGGCCCTGGCTGAGCACCTGCAGACTCTGGGCCTACATGTAACCCACCGGCGTCATCAATGCGAGCAATCGAACCACCACCCGCGCCAATGGTATGAATATCCAGCATCGAAATGGCCAAAGGAAACTCCGCCACATGGCCATCATTGGTATAACTGGGCTTTTGATAAATTAACGAAACATCAGTAGATGTTCCCCCCATATCTAAAGTTAGTAGTTTTTCATGTCCGCTGTTTATTGCAATAGAGGTTGCTGCAACCACACCTCCAGCAGGGCCTGATAACAATAGTCGCACTGCTTGTGTACCTGCGCTAATAGCCGGCATAGTAGTCGCATCGCTTTGCATTACATGCAATGGTGTCGTTAGTGTTGATTGTAAATTGTGCAAATATCGTTGCGTAATAGGACTCAGATAACTATTCAACCATGTGACAACTGCTCGCTCATATTCGCGTTGTTCAGCAAGGATTTGACTGGAACACGAAACAAATAAGTCTTTCTCTAAAGCTTCTTCAATTTCACGCTCATGGGTATCATTTAAGAATGAGAAAAGCATGCAAATGGCAACCGCTTCTACATTCTGAGAGGCAAGTGTTGTCTTAAGTGTTTGTAGTTCTTGTTGAGAAACAGGTTGAAGTGGGTCGCCCGATGCTTGAATTCGAGCGTCTAATTCAAAACACAATGATTTTTCTACAAGTTGACGGCTTCGTGAAGGACATAAACTATATAGCTGATCTCGTGTTTGTCTTCCAATATGCAATAAATCTTTAAGACCACGGTTAGTAATAAATGCCGTCTTAGCGCCCTTACCTTCTAGCAGCGCATTTGTGGCAACCGTAGTACCATGAACCAAATGCGCATCTGTCAAATTAATGTTTAGATGCTTTAATCCTGCTGTAATGGCTTGTTCTGGAGCATTCGGGGTAGAAGGAATTTTATAGCTAACAAATGATTCATTTTTATATAATATGAAATCCGTAAATGTTCCACCTGTATCAATTCCAACCAACTCGGGCATGTTTTTCGAATTCATTAAATTTAGCTAATCTCTATGCAAGCAATTATTCAGGCAACAAACGTTAGCCACCATTATGGGAAACAATCTTCGGTTAAGGCGCTTAGCTTAACTTTAGGCCATGGTGAAGTCATGGCCTTGTTAGGAACTAATGGCGCTGGCAAAACAACCACTTTGCGATTACTGAGTGGTGAACTAGCGCCCGATTCAGGGCAAATCACAATTAATAACATCGATTTAAATTTACACCCACTAAAAGCAAAAAAATGCTTAGGTTATCTCCCTGATACAGCACCATTATATGACGACCTTAGTGTGAATGAATATTTAAGCTACTGCGCAAGTATCCGTTCTATGAACCGAGAGCAAATACGTCAGCGTGTCCAAGCAGTAAAAACGTTTTGCGAGTTAGAGTCAGTGGGTAACCGCTTAATTAAAAAATTGTCTAAGGGTTATCAACAAAGGATCGGCATTGCTCAAGCGATTATCCATGAACCAAAAGCAATTATCCTTGATGAACCCACAAATGGATTAGACCCCACTCAAATTCATGAGATGCGTGATCTTATTCTGCACTTACGCAATGATGCAGCCGTTTTATTATCTACTCATCATTTAAATGATGTTGAACAAATTTGTGATCGTGTACATATGCTCAAACAAGGTAGCACAGTATTTTGTAAAAAAATCGACGACCTTCAACAGGCAACTCGAGTGCGTGCACGCTTTAACATCACACCTCCAATTGGCGCGTTAAATAATATTCATGCAATAGAGAAAGTACATACCATCAATGACAACACTATTGAATTAGTAATTAGCGAAGATTTAGATAAAGTAAAAATTGACTTACTCGCCATGTCACAATCAAATCATTGGGGCTTAGTGGAAATCTACGATATTCGTGAAACATTGGAAAATGTATTCGTCTCTGAAGTATTAAGAGGTATTCACTAACATGGTGGCAGTCAATATTTTATTAAATGAATTACGCCGTATTTGGATGCAGCCTTTAGTATGGATAGTGCTAGGCTTAACTTTTATTGTTATTGCATTATTATTTTTAGTCTTGCTGAATAATTTTCACCTAGACATACAGGTCAAGTTTGCTGGCAATGACAATGCACCAGGCGTGACCGATTCTGTGTTTTACCCTATGTTGTTTTGGAGCTCAATAATTGGCGCATTGATGATGCCTATATTTACATTACGCGTGATAACAGAAGAAAAAATTCGCCGTCAAAATACTTTACTAAGCTGCGCGCCGATTAAATGCACAACCATTATTACCAGCAAGTTATTAGCTATTGCTTCTGTTGCTATTGGTTTTGCACTTCTAAATTTAATATTCCCGCTCACCATGTCTGGCATCGTTAATTTGGATTGGGGCAAGATTGCAGCAGGTATTCTAGGCATGTTGATGTTTCAAATAAGTTATGCGGCGATATGTGTATGGATTGCGATGCTGACTCAAAATATCATGTTTACGTTGCTCAGTTGCTTGGGAATGTTTCTTTTCTCCTTCATATTATTTTACTCGGCTACTTCAGAACAAAGTGCCAGTAATTTATTTTTGCATATATCGAGCTTCTCTCATCTGCTCTCGCCGCTATCTGGGTTAATCACTAGCGTTGATGTGTTTTATTTTATTATCGTGACGTTAATGTTCAGCGTCTTGTCGATTATCTATTTGCGTTTCAAAAGAGACTAGTGATTTTGCCAAATTTTAACTACAAACGTCGCGCCAAGTTCTGCTTATATGTTTACTCTTTGCTATGCATAGTCGTTGGCTTTTGTTTGCTATGGCTAAACAGCTTAAACAACTGGCAATCCGATTGGACGGCGGGCTCACGGAATACCATTAATGAATCCAGCATTGAATTACTACAAAAGTTGGATGGCCCTGTCTCATTACAAGCATACTTCGATAGCGACAGTAAAACCCGGCAACAAGTCATCCGCTTTATCGATAAATATAAACGATTCAAACAAGATATCTCATTAAAGTTTGTTGATAATCAATTGTCCAGTGACCAACTGATTGATATGGGTTTCAGTCAACAGGGTGAACTCAAAATATCTTATGCAGAGAATGACGCATTTATTAATCGTCTTAACGAACAAGAAATGACAAGCGCTTTATTTAAAGTCGCGAGAAAAGAAGACACTTGGATAGCCGTAATTCAAGGTCACGGCGAACGTGACCCACTGGATGCAGGTAATAATGGGTTAAGCAAATTAGTCAGTGAGCTAAATAAAACCGGCATTAAAGTTCAACCAATTAACCTTTTGTCTCAAGCGGTAATTCCTGACAACACTAAAGTATTGATTATCGCTGGGGCACGAAACGCTTATTTAGGCGGCGAACTCAAGCTAATCGAAGAATTCTTAGAAAACGGCGGCAATTTACTTTGGTTGCGCGACCCTGCCAAACAAAATTACTTCTCTAGCCTAGATGAATCATTAAGCTTATCCCTCATCCCAGGCGTTGTTATTGATGCCAATACAAAACTACGCATATTACTGGGCATTAAACATGCTGCCGTGATTCCCGTGACGGAATTTCATAAACATAGCATCACAGAAACGTTAAAAACGCATTTGCTATTTCCTTTCGCTAGTGCAATGAGACATCAAACTGGTTCTGACTGGCAAGCACATACACTTTTTAGATCGCTAGAGCGTTCTTGGGCCGAAGTTGGAGAGATAAATACAGATAAGTTAAAATACGAGCAAGATATTGGTGACACACAAGGCCCTCTTACGATTGGACTTTCTTTATCGCGCAAACATAAAGAACAGCAACAACGTGTGATAGTCATCGGTGACTCTGACTTTATAGCCAATGGCTATATTGGTTTTGGTGCCAACTTTGAACTTAGCTTGAATATAATAAATTGGCTAACTGAGGACGATAAGTTACTCTCCATTACACACCGAGCAGCGCCAGATCAAAGTTTAGAGCTAGGAGACAAGGATGTAACATTCATTGCTCTAATATTATTACTTCTTGTTCCAGGCCTTTTAGTTGGAACAGGTCTTGTAATACGTTGGCGACGCCATAAGCATTAAACCAAGAAATTAATATGAATACCTCTGCGATAACACACGGATCGGTTAGCGAAGCACTGAATATCAATGTCAGCACAGACATTGTGAGTGGCTTACATGAGTTTTTTACAGTGAGATATAGCAATGAGCCTGCGGATAACATTATTCACTCACTGACAAATGTCGCTATTCCTTCCTTACAATCAGAACAAATTTTTGAATCATGGCAAGGTGCAATTAATAATACTAACCACCCTGATGGCTGGGAGTTATTCCAAAATGACCAATATCTATTAGCTTGTGTACCAACATCATTGTTCTCTCATTTGCCAATTGACCAAGCTACCGAGGCAGCGTACACCGCGATGTTTGAACAAATGCATGCTTGTGACTATCCCTACCTGGTGCGTACTTGGAATTTTTTCTCTGGCATCACGAGTGATGGTTATGCGGGCTCAAATAATTATCAGCTATTTTGTTCCGGGAGATCACGTGCTTATGAGCAACAATCCTTAACTGAGCAAGTTTACCCCGCAGCCACTGTTATTGGAACGCAACAAGCGAGCATGCAAATTTTCTTTATTGCCGCCAAACAATCAGGAATAGGTATTGAAAATGCTCAACAGGTCAGCGCGTTCGACTATCCTTCTATTTATAGCCAGGATCCGCCGTTATTTTCTCGGGCTCTATTACACCGCAATCACTCTCAAGAAATATTATTTGTCTCAGGTACTGCAAGCATTACTGGGCATGACACTCAATATGCAGGCGACATTAATCGGCAGACTGAAATTTGTTTATCCAACATAGAACAGTTGATTTCTACTGCCGTCAACGAACAGAATATGACAGCGATTACCTTACGAGATTTTTCTCAATTCAAGATCTATATCAAAAACCCAAATGATATAGATACGGTATGCACACACATCCAACAAATATTAGGGCCAAGTGCACCAGTCTACTATTTACAGGGTGATATGTGTCGTTCAGATTTATCTGTAGAAATAGAAGCACTCGCGATAATCCCCATCCTATAACGTCACTGTTATGCCAGAACTCCCAGAGGTAGAAACAACACGACGTGGTATAGAACCACATATCAATGGGCAAAAGGTTTTATCTGTTATTACTCGCACTAAAAAATTACGCTGGCCTATTCCCAGCCAACTAAACAAAAATTTGAGCCAAAAAGTCATTACCTCAGTTAACCGACGCGGAAAATATTTATTACTCAAAACCGAGTCGGGCACATTAATTATTCACCTGGGAATGTCTGGCAGTTTGCGCGTCACAGAGACAACCGCATCTGCTCAAAAACATGACCATGTGGATGTGGTATTTAAAAAAAATATATTGCGCCTACACGACCCGCGCCGCTTTGGCGCCGTCCTTTGGACGAACAATAATCCGCTCTCTCACAAACTATTAGTGTCATTAGGCCCGGAACCATTAGACGAAGACTTTACTGCTAAACATATATATGAGGCTTCGCGTAACCGACGTATATCTGTGAAAGAATTTATTATGAATTCTCATGTGGTGGTGGGCGTGGGAAATATCTATGCTACCGAAGCCTTATTCACTAGTAAGATTCATCCACTTCGTGCGGCTGGAAAAATATCCTTTGCGCGATACGAATTACTAGTCACTGCTATTAAAGTGATTTTATCCGAAGCAATCCAACGCGGCGGAACGACATTAAGAGACTTCACACGAGAAGATGGAAAACCGGGTTATTTTCAGCAAGAGTTAAAAGTCTACGGAAGAACTAAGAAGCCATGTGTTGTGTGTGCTCGTCCACTCCGTTCTACAAAGCAAGGGCAGCGGACGACGACATATTGTTCGCAGTGTCAACGTTAAAAGTTGAGTTAAATTACCGTTATATGTCATCCAAGCAAGTATCTTTCTAAACTTTAAAATTTGCACGCGTTCGATTAGCAAAGGCAACTAATGACAGCATCACTGGCACCTCAACCAATACGCCAACAACGGTAGCTAATGCGGCCCCAGAATTAAGACCAAATAAGCTTATTGCTACCGCTACAGCAAGTTCAAAAAAGTTTGATGTACCAATTAGTGCAGCAGGCGCTGCTGTATTAAAAGGCACTTTCCATAAATATGCCCAACCATAGGCAATGGCAAAAATACCATAACTTTGAATAAGTAATGGGATTGCAATCAAACCAATAACTAATGGTTTATCGATAATAGTTTGTGCTTGAAAACCAAACAATAAAACAACTGTGGCTAGTAGCCCCATGACTGAGAACGGTTTTATCTTGGCGGTAAAATCTTTGATGCGTTGATGATCACCAGAACCATCCAACATTTTACGTGTTAGGTAACCGGCCACTAACGGGATAACAACATAGAGCATTACCGAGAGTAGCAAAGTCTCCCACGGCACCGCTATATCGGTTACTCCAAGCAGGACCGCTGCGATTGGTGCAAAAGCAAATATCATAATGATGTCGTTGATAGAAACCTGCACCAATGTGTAATTGGCGTCGCCATGAACAAGTTGACTCCACACAAATACCATTGCGGTACAAGGTGCAACACCAAGCAATATCATTCCAGCGATATATTCTTTAGCTGATGATGGATCAACTATGCCAGCAAATATATACTCAAAAAATAAAATACCTAGTGCAGCCATAGAGAACGGTTTGATTAGCCAATTCACAACAAGCGTGATACATAAACCCTTAGGCTTCTTACCTACATCTTTTATAGAGTTAAAATCTACATTGACCATCATTGGGTAAATCATTATCCAAATGAAGACAGCAACCACTAGATTGACATTGGCATACTCAATGACTGCAATTGCCGCAAATATATTTGGCATGGTATTCCCCAAGCCAACGCCGGCAACAATGCAAACAGCAACCCATAAAGATAAATATCGTTCAAATACACCAATGGGTGACTGAGAGTCATTACTCATATCAATTCATCCTCTATATGCTGTTTGAGTTTTTGAAGTGCCCCATCAAATGCAAGATTAATATCTTCTTTAGTTCCTGTGCAATTTGCCGGATCAGGGATACTCCAATGCAGTTTTTTATAATTACCTGAAAATATAGGGCAATTTTCATTGGCGGCTTGATCACAGACAGTAATGATCAGATCGATGTTGCGGTCTACAAACTCATGCCAAGATTTACTGCGAGGCTCACCAATTTCTATTTTGTGTCGTATTAGCGTATCGATGGTCTTGGGATGAATATAACCTGTAGGATTGCTGCCAGCACTCTCAGCAATGTAATGCCCCTTTCCTAGCTGATTAATAAGTGCTTCAGCCATAATCGAACGACATGAATTGCCGGTGCAAAGTATAAGAATGTTCTTCATTAGCTATTAGACATTGTCACTGAGTGGATCTCTGATTTTCTGAATTGATAGATACTTGAATAATTATTACTAGAATAATCCTTGTCTAAGAATGTGATTAAATTATGTTATTTTATATCAATTAAATAGTTGTTGGTAAATCAAGAATGCCCCCTATAAGTCGATAGCAGACATTTGCTATATAATTTTCACTTTATTCGACTATCGCTAACCCTTCACCACGCGGATCAGAAGCCGCTTCAACAATATTATTTTTTTGATACCACGTAATGGCATGCATATTTCCATAAGTACGTGACATTTCTTTTAGCTGATGTCCTTTGCTAGTGAGTATTGATCTTTCTTTTTCTGACAATGCATCTATTTCAAATTGAATTTCATCAGGTAGGTATTGATGGTGAAATCTTCTTTGGCTGACTATTTCTTTGGCATTGGCTCCTTGTTGATGTTTTATTAACGCCAACGCCAGCATACTTATTATTCGACTTCCGCCGGGTGTGCCAACAATTAATGTGCGCTCTTTATCACGAGCAAACAACGGCGTCATGCTGGATAACATTCGCTTACCAGGCTCAATTGCATTTGCGTCTGAACCAACTAAACCCCAAATATTAGCCACACCTCCCGCCATTGAAAAATCATCCATTTCATCGTTGAGCAGTACCCCTGTTCCTGGTGCCACAAAGCCACTACCGAATGGGTAGTTAATGGAAAGTGTTGCGGCAACATAATTGCCTTCACTGTCCAAAACTGAAAAATGTGTGGTGTCTTCACCGTTTGATTCAAGCTTGTTCACAAGTGATTCACTGGTGCTTGCATGGGCTTGGCTAAAACTAGAAAACTTTTCTTGTGCGTATTCCTTGTTAAGCAATTTGTTTAGTGGCATGTCAGTATAAGCCGGGTCACCTAAATATATTGCGCGGTCTTGGTAGGCACGGCGCATGGCTTCTACTACTTTGTGTATTGACTCCGCATCATCAAGATTCAATGATGCTTGCGATTGTTCGAGCATAGCTAGAATTTGAGTGATTACTACACCGCCAGAAGTTGGTGGTGGTGGCATAATGATTTCAATGCCATGGTACTCGGTTTTAATTGGCGTTCTCGTTTCAATGTTATAAGCCGCCAAATCTTGTAAGCGCCATATTCCTCCTGCTGCTTGCACGCCTTGCACAAGTTTTTGTGCCACCTCACCATAATAGAAACCTTTTGCACCTTGTTTGGCAATTTTTTCCAATGTGTTGGCTAAGTCAGTTTGCTGGATGATGAAATTACTTTTTGGAACGTCGCCATCTTCTAAGAATATGCTACTCGCTTCTGGAGAGGCTAATAATGCTTGTTTGCGTAAACTCGCCAACTTTAAATAATGATTGCCCGGGGTAAAACCTTCTTTAGCAAATCTAATGGCGGGTTGCAGATTTTCTTCTAAGGTCAAACGGCCATAATTTAGAGTAATATGCTCCAGTGCTGCAACTACACCAGGAATACCCGCTGCAAGTGGGCCATTAATTGATTGGCCGGTTAGTCGACCTTCTTGATCAAAATACATATCATCCGTGGCATCTAATGGTGCGACTTCTCTGCCGTCGATGACAACATCTGTATTACTCGAGGCATCATGTAGTAACCAAAACCCACCGCCGCCGATACCACTACCATAAGGCTCTACTACCGCTAAAGCTGCGCTGATAGCAACAGCAGCATCAAATGCGTTACCTCCGGCTCGTAAAATTTGTTCCCCGGCTTGTGATGCTAGCTTATGAGCACTAGCTACTGCATATGGATTTTTATTTTCACCTGCATGGGTTAACCACGAGGTAAAAATTAATAACATTAGAATACGAATAATCATCGCTTAAGATTTTTTCATCATGAGCTCAGTGTATTTATTTTGTAGCTGTTGATTTGTTTCACGATGGTTTGGATCAATCAATATACAATCGACTGGACATACTTCCACACATTGAGGCTCATCAAAATGTCCTACGCACTCGGTACATTGTTGATGTTTTATTTCGTAGATTTCTTCGCCTTCAAATATCGCGTCATTGGGACACTCCGGCTCACATACATCACAATTTATGCATTCGTCAGTTATATATAGCGCCATGATTATTCGTCTGAAAACTTATTTTTTAGCGCTTGCTCAACTTTGGGGTGTACGAATGTTGAAATGTCGCCGCCCAGTAATGCAACTTCTCTGACAATACTTGACGAGATAAATGAAAATTGTTCTGCTGGAGTTAAAAATATAGATTCTAGTGTGGGATCAAGATGACGATTCATAGTCGCCAACTGAAATTCAAATTCAAAGTCAGATACTGCTCGCAAACCTCTCAATACTGCCACTGCACCATGGTCTCTAGCAAAATCCACGAGTAAACCATTAAAACCGCACACCTCAACGCCTTCGTACTCTGAAAGTACCGCCTTGGCTAAAGAGACACGCTCATCTAAAGCGAATAATGGTTCCTTCTGTGGGCTATCCGCAATACCGACTATTACTTTATCGAATACGTGCTTGGCTCTACGTACCAAGTCAGCATGACCATTGGTGACTGGGTCAAATGTACCAGGATAAACAGCTATCTTTGACATGGGTAATTTTGCTCAGGTTTAATTACTGTAGCATTATTTCGCTACTATTAACCCACATTCTACTTGACCTGCTTTTAACTGTCTCTTCCATTGCCACTTATCTGGCAATGTTTGGGGGAATTTTTCTGGGGAAGCTTCCAGATAGATCAAACCGCCTTTTTTAACGCACTCGCTGCCAATTATCATTTGCAGTAATTCTTCAGGATTATATTTTGCAAATGGCGGGTCAAGAAAAATTATATCGAACTGAGCAGAACAATTTTGTAAATACGCTAAAGCATTAGCACAGGTTAAACTAATTTCTTGCGCATCTAATTTTTCTACTTGTTGTGAGAGTAATGACACAATTTTTTGATCGTTATCAACAAGAGTTGCGTGTGCCGCGCCACGCGAGACCGCTTCAAAACCTAAGGCACCACTACCGGTAAAAAGATCCAAGCAATGGCTTCCTTCGATGCGTGCTTGTAGCCAGTTAAAAAGTGTTTCTCTAACACGACTTGGTGTGGGACGAACATCATCTCGCAGCACAACGGGCAATGTAGTGCCGCGCCAACGCCCAGCAATAACCTTAACCTGCTGAGGCGCTCGCGCTAATTTATGCGTCTTCTTCTGGCTTTTGCTCACTACCAACCACGACAGTCACAAAGGTATCCAGATCAAGATGTTTGCGGAATGCTTGCTTCACATCTTCCAGGGTGACTTTTTCAATATTGCTATTAAAGTCATTTAAATAAGTTAATGGTAAATCGTAATAACCAATCAAGGACAAATAACCCAAAATATCCCTGTTGCTATCCACACGTAACGGAAAACCATTCATGATGTTTTGCTTGCTTAGAGTAAGTTCTTCTTGGGTCGGCCCATTTTCAATAAATTCTGCAAGCACTTCATTACATACTTGAATCGCTTCTGTCACTTGATCTGAACGTGTTTGTAGGCCTAGCATAAACGGACCAGACTGCTCATAGGGCAGGAAATAACTATAAACACTATAAGACAACCCTCGTTTACTACGCACTTCTTTAACTAAGCGAGAAGTGAATCCGCCACCACCTAGAATGTGATTACCCACATACAGATTAAAATAATCTGGGTTCCCGCGCTCAATGCCAATTTGACCCATTCGCACATGCGATTGTTGTGAGGGAAAATCAACATGCTGCTTTGTCTCTACTGATGGTTTTGCTGCTTTAATCCTTTCTTGTGCATTCCCAGTTGGAATTGAAGCACTTATTTTATTCGCAATCACTTTAGCTTGTTTTTGCGAGACATCTCCAACAATTGCCAAAATAGAATTTGTTGCTACAAAATAATTTTTATGAAATTGCTTTATATCTTTGAGTGTAATTTTATTTGCACTCTCTTTAGTTCCGCTGCGCGGTTGCGCATAGGGGTGTTGCTGATAGAGAAGTTCAGAAAATTTTCGCCCAACAATATCACTTGGGCGTTGATCACTATCCTCCAAAGCAATTAATAATCTTTTCTTTTCTCTATCAAAGTCACGCTCAGGGAAAGAAGGATTTGATACAACCTTAATAAACATTGTTAAGGCATCATTAAAAAATTCATCATCGGTAAGACTACGCAATGTCACACTTGATCGATCCAAATCTACATTAGCGCTAAATTGCGCGCCTACATCTTCAAATCTTGAAGCAACATCATCAGCATCAAGTTTTCCTGTACCCTTATCAAGCAGGCCATGTGTCATTGATGACAAGCCTGCTAGCTCATTATCACGCGCACTACCGGCATCAAATGTTAACGCTATATCTATCATAGGAAGTTCTGGTGAATTGACATGTAGCACTTTAATGCCATTGTCAGTTGCCCATGTGTTTATCTCTGGTAAAGCATAAACAGCAGAAGACATACATAAGAAAAAAAATACAATTGTAGATCGAATGAACATAGTGGTATTAATTATCATTTAGCACCAAAGCCTTTAGGCTCTAGCGGCGTTAAAATTGCAACTGTTTTAGAATCATCGACCAAATATTTTTTGGCTACCTCACGCACGTCTTCAGCTGTGATTTTTTGTATATTGTCAGCATATTCATTCATTGTTTTCCAACCGAGTTCGACAGTCTCTAAAGAACCTATAATATAGGCTTGCCTTTGAACTGAATCTTGTTGATACACTTCACCCGCAACTACTTGTGCTTTCACACGCTTTAACTCGCGCTCGCTGACCAGTTCGGTTTGTAATTTTTCAATTTCTTTACTTATCGCTTGTTCTAATTCTTCCAAGGTATGTTCTGCATTTGGTGTACCATCGAATAAGAACATGCTGTTTCTCGCAGAATAAAGGTCGTATCCCGCGCCCGCACTTGCAGCGATTTCTTGCTCCCGCACTAAGTGTTTGCTTAAGCGCGAACTTCTTCCACCGTCTAGTATTCCAGACAGGATATTTAACGCATATGCCTCGCGGCTATCTTTAGCTGTTTTTAATGTCGGTACTTTATAGCCAATTATCATATAAGGAAGCTTAGCCACCGCTTTCACTTCGACACGGCGTGTCCCTACTTGTCTAGGCTCCAGTCTGGGCTTGAGGGTTGCCACTTCACGTGATGGCACAGGTCCGTAATACTTTTCAGCTAATGCAAACACGTTTTGCGGATCTACATCACCGACCACAACTAAGGTGGCGTTGTTTGGTGAATACCACTGCTGATACCAATTCTGCAGATCTGACACTTGCATACTATCAAGGTCGTTCATCCATCCAATGACTGGATTGTGGTATGGACTACTATTATATGCCGTAGCATTGAATTGCTCATAGGTAAGCGCGTTAGGATTGTCTTCAGTGCGCAGTCGCCTTTCTTCTTTAACTACTTCAAGTTCTTTTGTGAACTCTGCTTCATCTAAATTTAACTGTGCCATTCGGTCAGATTCGAGATCGAAGCTTGTTTCTAACTTTGAGACATCAAACAATTGATAGTAGGCAGTAAAGTCTCTACCAGTAAAGGCATTATCACGCGCACCGATACTTGCCAAGATCTCTGAGAACTGGCCCACTGGATATTTAGGTGTGCCTTTAAACATCATGTGTTCTAACACGTGAGAAACACCAGTAATGCCACCATATTCACTGGCCGAACCGACTTTGTACCAAACTTGAGCAGTCGCCACAGGTGCTCGATGATCTTCTTTAACGATCACTTTCAGACCGTTTTCTAGTGTTTTTTCATGTACTGTTGCCCAACTATTTGTCGCTAATAAAAAAGAAACTAGAATTGTATTTATTGATAAAATAATTTTCTTCATTCGTATTGACTAACTGTGGTTACGTTACAATAAGATTCATGTCTTACGACAGCAGGTGAATTCGTTTGTTCAACCCAAGCATAGCATTATATTTCTTGCCATTAATTACTTAATATATGACTGACCAAAATTTGCTCGATCGCTTAAAACAAGGTTTATCTAAAACTCGAGGTGTCCTCGCTGAAGGTGTCCAAGAAGACTCTTCCAAGACCATAGATGAAATTATCATAGATATTGAAGATGGCTTATTGATGGCGGATGTAGGCATAGAGACTACCGACAAGCTAATGACTCAATTGAAGGCCCTGATTGAAAAGCAAACCAATTCACGAGCCAATATTCCGGAATTACTATCCCAGTGTATATTAGAAATTCTCGAACCAAGTAATAAACCTATGCTACTCGGCCGCATCAAACCTTTTTCAATATTAGTGGTAGGGGTTAACGGTGCTGGCAAAACGACTACTATTGGAAAACTAGCGCGACGCCTTAAGAGAAATCGAAAATCAGTGATGCTAGCTGCCGGGGATACCTTTCGCGCAGCAGCCGTAGAACAATTAATTACTTGGGGTGAACGAAATGATATTCCTGTCGTCTCGCAGTCAACGGGCGCGGATAGTGCTTCGGTTATTTTCGATGCACTAGAATCAGCATGCGCACGAGGTATTGACGTGTTAATTGCGGATACTGCTGGCCGCCTTCACACCCAAAACGATTTAATGACAGAGCTACAAAAAGTTAAGCGAGTTATGACTAAAATTGATGAGAATGCACCTCATGAAACGTTATTAGTTTTGGATGCGAGTATGGGTCAAAATGCATTACGACAAGCAGAAGAATTTCATCAATCTATGAACGTAACTGGTTTATGCATAACTAAACTTGACGGCACCGCTAAAGGTGGCGTTGTGATTGCCATTGCTGATCGATTAGGACTTCCTATTCGTTATATTGGTGTCGGTGAATCCATTGATGACCTTCAAGTATTCGACGCAAAAGAATTTACCTCTGCACTTGTTGGTTGCTAGTACACGAGCTATTAAATGATTCGTCTTCAAAATATTTGCAAACGTTTTCCTGAAAGTGGTGAGGTTCTAGCTCAAATAGACCTGCAACTTGAAGATGGTGAAATGTGTTTTCTAACAGGGCCTTCTGGTTCGGGTAAGAGCACTCTACTTAAAATCATTGCTTTGATTGAGCCGCCGACGCGAGGCAAACTTTATTTTGATGAGCGCAACGTTACCGGTTTAAATAAATCCAGCATCTCTTCTTTTCGCAAAAAGATGGGCCTTGTGTTTCAAGACCATCGCTTACTCAACGATCGCAATGTTTTTGAAAATGTTGCTTTGCCCTTACGCATTAATGGATTCAATCCCAAGGATATTCCAAGGCGAGTGCGGGCCGCTCTAGATAAGGTTAGTTTACTGAACAAGGAAAAGTCTAATCCAATTTCTTTGTCGGGCGGTGAACAACAACGTGTAGGTATTGCACGCGCCATCGTCCATAGGCCGCGCTTACTATTAGCGGACGAACCAACTGGAAATCTTGACCCGGAATTATCAGCCGACATTATGAAATTATTTTTAGAATTTAATCAGGTTGGTGTAACAGCGTTAATTGCTAGCCATGATTTAAGCCTAATTAAAGGCTTTAACAAAAAAATTCTAAATTTAAATAGTGGGCGTTTAATAAACTAACGCTCTCCCATGAAAAATAAAAGCTCTAAAAGCAATCTTAACAATCATGCTTTTCTTTGGTTAGAACATCACATAGATAGCTTCAGGCTAAGCTTTACACGCGTAATCAATAGCCCTGTTTCATTTATTTTTACTGTATTAATGATTGCTATCGCCCTCTCGATACCAATGAGTCTTTATGTCGTTTTTTCTAGTGCTCAACAATTGACTGATCAATGGGACAATGACAAACAAATTACATTATTCTTAAAAGACAAGCTAAGCTACTCTGAAGCCCAGAAACTTGCAGACTCCATTGCCGATAAAGACATGATTGCTGAAGCCTATGCCATCAATAAGAATACTGCGCTTGATGAATTCAAATTACAGATGAGCTTAGAGTCGATTACAGAAAATTTACCGGAAAATCCCCTGCCTCATTTAATAATTGCAAACCCTGAAAGCTCACTTTCAGATTTACAAGCCCTACAATCTTTAGAAGTTGAATTAAGCAATTTAAAGCAAGTGCAAGAAGTGCAATTTGATTTGATTTGGTTTCAAAGATTACAAGCAATACTAGGTGCTATTAATCGTATTCAATGGATTGTTAGCTTTGTATTACTATTAGCTATTGCCTTAATCATTGCTAATGTAATCAGATGGGAAGTAACCAGTCGGCATGCTGAAATTGAGATTATTAAGCTAGTGGGTGCAAGTGATACTTATGTCAGACGTCCATTTCTGTATTCGGGATTTTGGTTGGGTTTAATTGGATCTATTGTGGCATTGATAATGGTATCTATCTGCGGTTTGTTTATTCAGCAATCTACTATCAAACTATCATCACTGTTTGGAAGTGATTTTCAGTTAACGTCGTTATCAATGGGTTTAGCTGGGTTAATCATGCTAAGTGCCAGCCTTCTTGGTGTCGGGGCCGCCTGGGTTGCGGTCACACACAAGCTTAAATCCTATAGTTAATCGCTGCTACCAATCTTCTACTAAATTATTCGCTGTTAATCGCCAGTTGATTGCGTCAGCGGTATCGAATATTAATTCTCTAGTGACTGATTGGCGTTCATGATCTTGAATTCTTTTTTGCATATGAGGCAGGCCTTTTTCCAACCATCCATCGATGGTCGGTTGGTCTACACCAAAGATATGGGCAAGATCAGCTTTGCTAACTTGGACTCCTGGCATGAAATCTATCTCTTAATTTGTATTTACCGTGTTACGGAAAATTAGTTTAAAAACTTAAGCACATTTGCGATCGTTATTATTTTTAGCTTATTGATCTACATGCAGGGCAAATTACACGTAATTTATGTATGACATTTCACTACTTTCATCATGACATACGCAGTATAAATCACAGATAATTAACGATTATTGCCGACTATCTCTCGATATTGACCGTTTATCGAAATTATCATCTCACCCTAAGTGCTCACTCGAGCAACCCTTTCCTCTAGTTGGGGTATAGAAATGAACGGTACCTGAATCATTTACCAATACCTACAATCATTCCCCTCTGTGGGCAAGTATGGTCGATAAAGTGAACACTACGATCCGACTGGATGTTTACGGAACTATACAACTGGTTAGCACTCTAAAACTGAGAGTGCTAAACTAACTTAAAGTAAATTTGGAGAGTTCGATACATGAGCAACAGCTTGGTCATTACACAACCACAAGAGCTAACTTTAACAGCGGGAAGTTTGGACGCCTATATCAATGCGGCGCACCAATTACCTATTCTGTCTGCTGAAGAAGAGCAAAACTTGGCAATACGGCTGCGTGATCATCAAGATCTGGAGGCCGCACGTACTCTCATTACTCATCACTTGCGCTTTGTTATTCGTGTTGCTCGTGGCTATAACGGCTATGGCTTAGCTTTAGCAGACCTTATACAGGAAGGCAATATCGGCCTAATGAAGGCGGTCAAACGGTTCGACCCATCTCTGAATGTGAGATTGGTCTCATTTGCCGTGCACTGGATACGCGCCGAAATCCATGAGTTCATTCTGCGCAACTGGCGTATTGTTAAAGTAGCGACCACAAAAGCACAACGTAAACTGTTCTTCAACCTGCGCAGCAAAAAGAAGAGGCTCGGCTGGTTAAACCACGATGAGGTGAAATCAGTTGCTATGGAATTAGGCGTTAAACCTAGTGATGTACTTGAAATGGAATCGCGCCTTAGCGGACAAGACCTAGGGTTCGATGCGCCTGGTCATTCAGATGATGAAGACAATATCTCATCTCCTTCCGCATTCTTAGCACACGATAGCGAAGACCCTGCCTCTAGTTTTGAAAAAGATGATTGGACTGAACATCAAATAGTACAATTAGAACAGGCCATGAATGAGTTAGATGATCGTAGCCGCACTATTATTCAAGCTCGTTGGCTGTCTGAGAAAAAGCAAACATTACAAAATCTTGCTAAACAATATGGTGTATCTGCTGAACGCATACGTCAACTGGAAAACAACGCCATGAAAAAACTTCAAGCTTGTATTGCGTCTTGAATTAGCGGTAGATATCGATCAAAAAGAAGTATTGCAAATAGCACCATCAAATAAATAATCGAATAGACGAAGGTATTAATAGCCTTCGTTCTACTTTTGGTGATTTGCAGACTGATTGCGTAATATAAAAATCCTGCATTCAACACAAGCACACCGACTAAATATACCCACCCTGACATATCAGTTAAGAATGGGAATATAGTGATTACACACATCAAAATTGTATACAAGGTAATTTGTAACCGAGTGTAATCCTCACCATGTGTCACTGGTAGCATTGGAATATCAACTTTGGCATATTCTTCTTTACGATATAACGCCAATGCCCAGAAGTGTGGCGGCGTCCATGTAAAAATTATCAGTAACAACAAAAGACCATCAGCCTGTATTTGTCCCGTGACAGCAGTCCAGCCAAGTAATGGTGGCGTAGCGCCAGCGAGACCACCTATAACAATGTTTTGCGGCGTAGCTCGCTTTAAATACATCGTATAGATAACCGCATAACCGACTAATGAGGCAAACGTCAGAATGGCAGTCAGCATATTAATTTTAATAATCAATAATGCCATACCGGTGACACCAATAATTCCTGCAAACGCTAAAACGGAGGTCTTACTCAATGCCCCTGATGGCAAAGGACGTAATTTTGTTCTATCCATTGCCGCATCAATACGGCTATCAGCAATATGATTAATCGCGGCTGCCGAACTGGCAACTAAACTTATACCTATTGTTGCAAAAATAATTGTTTCTAAGGCGACATTGCCCGGATCAGCCAACAACATCCCTACAATTGCAGTAAATACCATTAATGCAACCACTTTTGGTTTACACAACTCCAGATAGTCCTGCCATCGGCTTAGAGAGCCAAGGGCTGAGCTCATTGATGATGACGATGAATTGGTAGACATATTAATGTAAGTAGACAGAAGCTAATGGCTAGAGCGGGCGGATTTTAGCATATATAAACTTGCTACAAGACTAAATAACAACAGTAAAGCAACGCCATTATGAAGTACCGCTACAGCCAATGGCAGTTTAAATACAATGTTAGATATCCCCAAGCTAACTTGCAAAGCCAACAATCCTAATATCACTACAGCATTTGTTTTAAGTAACTGACCTACATCGGTATGTTTCCACAATCGCGTCGCATAAAATATGATTGCTAACGTCGCAACTAATGCGCCGATACGATGCACATAATGAATTGCTACACGTGCAGGATGGTCTAACACACCGAATTCATAATCCACACCTAGGCCTCGCCATATGATAAAGGCATCCTTAAAGTCCATTGTAGGCCACCAGGATTGCTGACACTTAGGGAAGTCGACACAAGCTAATGCAGCATAGTTAGAGCTTACCCAGCCGCCTAGAGCGATTTGCCCTGCTAGAATAAATATCGCAAATACACAAAGTTTAAATAGTGACTTGGAAAGGCTTAAATCAACCTGTGGCTTTAAAGACGTCGTGCGTAGAAATTGCCATGCAACCAAAATAAATAATGTAAAACCTCCCAACAAATGCCCCATAACAACTAAAGGCTTAAGCTGAAGAGTTACTGTCCACATTCCCAATAATGCTTGGAACAGCAAAGTACCCGCAAGTACAGTTCCAGCAAATATATGTCTCTGGCCATGCTGATCTTTTTTAAATAAAAATATTGAAATTATAAAAATTAAGATGCCTAAGGCCCCAGCAAAGTAGCGGTGTATCATTTCTTTCCATGCTTTAGCAGCTTCTACAGCTCGGTCATAATTAGAATGCGCATGGTCTATTTCTGTTTCAGTCTCAGGAACACCAATAATATGCCCATAACATCCTGGCCAATCTGGACACCCTAAACCTGCATCTGATAATCGAACATATGCTCCTAGCACAACCACAATGAAGGTAAGCAATAATGTTGCTAAAACGATATTTCTAAATGTTGCACTCATTACCAATTACCCTATGTTGGAAATTTTTAGTAATTTCTTTATATCTTTAAGCATGCCTCTTGAGGTACTAGTTGTATCATACTGCATCATTAAATTTCCATTAGGATCTACCAGGTAAACCATTCCCTGTTGTAATTGCTTCTGAAAACCTGGTTGATTTTCCAGCTCGAATTTAAGTAGTTTACCAACATGTGTGCGTTTATTACGATCAAGAATGTTTGAGCTAATTTTATTTTCACCAACTATCAATACAGATTGAATACGATTTGATTCTCTACCTGTGGCAATTTTAGTTTGACGTAGTTTAAATAGTGACGCCTCACATTCAAGCGTACAAGCATTGGGCGAATAAATGAGATATGTCCACTTTCCTTTTATATCATCAAGCGTTTTCAATTGACTTGGTGTTTGTTGCAACTCAAATATAGTAATTGGCTGCGCGGGATGTATTAACTCACCATGAGATAGAGATTTTACAGTAGGAACATAATCGCGCATTGCATACATAAGCATTGCAATTAATAATGGAACAACAAATACAGCTATTAACAAATAGCCAGATAACTTTGATTTTTCAGTTTTCATTTTTTTTAAATAAAGGTTTAATACTATATAGCCACCATATAACAGCTAAAGCTAAAGCCATGGCGTACCATTGAAATGCATATCCGTAATGTTTTTTAGCTGTTAAATTAGTTTCTGCCCAGTCTCTTCTGTAGCCATTAGGTTGCTGCTCATTAAGCCTTAAGGTAAATGGTTGTAGTGTTTGATCATAACGTGACGATAACTGTTGATAGTCAACAAACTGAATTCTTCTAGGCCAACCTGAATCTTCGCCTTCTGCAATTCCCCCTAAGCTATAGGCTTGATCATAAGGAACATAAATTCTCCCCGCTATGCTAGTCTCATTACTTTGAAACTCAATATCAGGCAGGTGATCTCTTGATTCGCCTTGGGGCAACCATCCTCGGTCAACTAGCACCCACGCATTAAACTGAACGACATAAAATGGCGTTAATACATTATAACCTGTGATACCGCCTCGCACTTGGTTATCGAATAAAAACTGTTTTTTTGTATCGTATTGACCAATTAATTTAATTTTTTTATATCGCCATTTTTCAATTTCTACAAGTGGCAATCTGATTGCTTCAAATACCTCATCCTGGTCACTTACCGCATGTTCTATTTCACTTTTTACATCTCCACGACCAAGCTGCCACGATCCTAGAGTAACAAACAATGCAAATAATGTAATTGCAACAAGCTGTACAATCCAGAATTGTCCTGTAGGTCTTATTGGTAAAAGCATTTTTCAGCAATGCCCGCTATACTTAGCTTTCGACCCCAAATATTCTGAGCCATTCATGTTAATTAAAATTGTTATTGTAATTCTATTCCTACTCATTATTTGGAATCTTGCATCCGCTCTATTTCATCTCATGGTCTCTAAAGAAAGCAATGACAAAACCGTTCGAGCATTAACCTATCGCATCGGACTATCTGTATTGGCATTTGTCATTATAATCATAAGCGCAAAATTAGGCTGGATACAGCCTCATGGCATATAAGCTTTTATAGTTGGCTAAAATAAAAAAGGCGCCTAAGAAGACGCCTTATTATTATAATACTTTGACATTAGAGCACATACACAAATATAAATAACCCAAGCCAAACAACATCGACAAAGTGCCAATACCAAGCCGCTGCCTCAAAGGCAAAATGTCTTTCAGGTGTAAAGTGCCCAGTGATACACCTAAACAAGATGACTGTTAATATAATTGCTCCAATAGTTACATGAAAACCATGGAATCCAGTCAGCATAAAGAACGTTGTTCCATATATGCCAGAGCCTAATGTTAATCCCAAGTCCTGATATGCATGAATATACTCAGCGCCTTGAACAAACATAAATATAACGCCAAGTAATACTGTTAAAAATAAGCCAATAATTAATTGAGCACGATGATTAGCCTTAAGTGCATGATGCGCCCATGTCAACGTCACACCACTGCTTAGAAGCAATGCCGTGTTAAGTAAAGGAAGCCCCCATGGCCCAATTGTCGTGTAATCTCCACCGACATTACCTGGCCCGTTAGCTGAATTTGGCCATGATCCTTCATATCCATCCCATATAAATGCATTGGTAGTGATTCCACTTCCTTCCCCACTCAACCATGGAAGTGAATATTGCCTCGCATAGAACAGTGCTCCAAAGAAAGCGGCAAAAAACATTACCTCGGAAAATATAAACCAGAACATACCCCATCTAAATGACATGTCCACTTGCATGTTATACATGCCCTTTTGGTTTTCTTTAATTACGGTTCCAAACCAACCAAAGATCATAAAGAACACAATGGCTAAACCCACCATCATCATTGGTGAGCCCCATGAAACATTATTTAGAAAGTTAGCAAAACCTACCATTAGCGTACATACGCCTATGGAGGCAACTATCGGCCAGTGACTTCCGTGTGGAACATAATATGAATTATCAGCGTGTGCCATAATTTAATCCTCAATTAAATGCTAATACAGATTCTTTTGAATCAAGTTTATTAATTTTTGCGCTTTGCGTGATATCGAAAAATGTATAAGAAAGCGTGACGACTTTTACATCTTTCGGCAATTTAGGGTTGATCATAAAACTCAACGCCATCTCTACTTCTTTGCCAGCATCAATAGGCTGATTTTCAAAACAGAAGCATTCTGTCTTAACCAAATGTTTATTTGCTACATACGGAGTAACACTCGGCACAGCTTGCCCAATCATTGATGATTGTGTCGTATTTTTTGCAATGTAGTTAGTTGTATAAACACGCCCTGGGTGTACCTGTAACTTACTTACAGCTGGTTTTACATTCCAAGGCATTGATTGATTCATAGAGACATCAAATTCAACCGTGACAAAACGTGTCGTATCCTCTTTTATCTCTTGAGCAACTAATTGCTCGGAATCCTGCGTGAATCGTAATCCTGTTAGATCGCAAAACACATCATACAAAGGTACCAATACATAACCAAAACCAAACATGCATACACAAACTAACGCTAGCTTAGCGACAACGTTTTTAGAACTTTTAGCCTGCGTATCCATTGTCTAATGTGAGCCGCTAACTAAAAAATAAAATCCAACATAAATAACAGCAGCAACCAACGCCAGTATTACTACTGTTTTGTTGGCTGCTTTTTGTTGTTTATGTTTAGCGTCCATTACTGAACTTCAATCCTACTCTTACTTGATAACAGGAGGAGTTGTAAAACTATGGTAAGGGGGAGGTGAAGACAATGTCCACTCTAAACCTTCTGCATTTTCCCACACTTGGCTAGTAGCTTTTTCACCGCCACGAATTGCTTTAATCACCAAATATAGGAATAGTAATTGAGCAAAGCCAAAACCAAACGCGCCGTAAGTAGCTAGCATATTGTAATCTGAGAATTGCAATGCATAGTCAGGAATACGTCTTGGCATACCCGCTAAACCCACAAAGTGCATAGGGAAGAAGGTTAGATTCACAAAAATTGTAGATAACCAGAAATGTAACTTCCCTAATCCTTCGTTATACATATTCCCACACCACTTAGGTAACCAGTAATAAACTGCAGCAATAATCGCAAAGATTGAGCCTGGCACTAATACATAGTGGAAGTGGGCAACAACGAAATAAGTATCGTGATACTGGAAATCAACGGGCGCTAGTGCAAGCATCAATCCTGAGAACCCACCAATTGAGAACATGACAATAAAGCCCAGTGCAAATAACATTGGTGTTTCAAAAGTCATAGCCCCACGCCACATGGTCGCAATCCAGTTAAATACTTTTACTCCTGTTGGTACTGCAATCAACATAGTGGCAAACATAAAGAATAACTCACCAGCTAATGGCATTCCTACGGTAAACATGTGATGAGCCCATACAATGAATGACAAGAATGCAATTGAACCTGTCGCATACACCATCGACGCGTAACCAAATAGCGGTTTTCGTGCAAAGGTTGGAATGATACTTGAGACCACACCAAACGACGGTAGAATCAAAATATATACTTCAGGATGACCAAAGAACCAGAAAATGTGCTGGAACATTACAGGGTCACCACCCCCAGCCGCATTAAAGAAGCTAGTTTCAAAGAACTTATCTGTAAGTAGCATGGTAATACCACCAGCTAACACTGGCATTACTGCAATTAGAAGATATGCCGTAATTAACCAAGTCCATACAAATAGAGGCATTTTCATTAACGTCATGCCAGGTGCACGCATATTTAAAATAGTTGCAATCACGTTGATTGCACCCATGATTGAAGACAAGCCCATGAAATGCATAGACAAAATAACAAATGGGAGCGCATCACCTGTTTGCAATACCAGTGGCGGGTATAACGTCCAACCACCTGCTGGTCCACCGCCATCCATGAATAATGTGGATAACATCATTGCAAAAGCAAAAGGCAAAATCCAAAAACTCCAGTTATTCATACGAGGAAGCGCCATATCCGTAGCACCTACCATCATTGGAATTAACCAGTTAGCTAACCCTGTAAAGGCTGGCATTACCACACCAAAGATCATCATAATCGCGTGCATGGTAGTCATTGAATTGAAAAATTGCGGATCAACAAACTGCAAGCCTGGCTCGAACAACTCTGTTCGTATAACCAAAGCCATCACGCCGCCAATCAAAAACATGATAAATGAGAACCATAGGTACAAGGTACCAATGTCTTTGTGGTTAGTTGTAAATAACCATCGCTTTATCGAATAGGGACTTTCCTGGTGATCATCATGATGATCGTCGGTAGCAACCGTACTCATTGTGTACTCCTTAAGTATGTAACATTAAATAATAATCTTGAATTCATTAGGCTAGACTTTTATTGGGTCACTGCCGCGTATTCTGTGCCATCTTTTTCTAGTGTTGTGTTGTCAGCAAGGAACTGGTCAAATTCAGCTTGCTCCACGACACGCACCACAATTGGCATAAACCCATGATCTCGGCCACATAGTTCTGCACATTGGCCGCGATAAACACCAGGGGTATTCACTTTTGCCCACGCTTCATTAATAAATCCCGGAATTGCATCTTTCTTAACAGCCAGATCGGGGACCCACCAAGCATGATTTACATCGTTTGCAGTAATTAAGAATCGAACTTTTTTACCTACCGGCAAGACCAGTTCATTATCCACCTCTAATAGGTAGTTCTCGGTTTTAGATTCTTGTCCATTAATTTGGCTGCGAGGTGTCTTAAGTACACTATAAAAATCAACACCTTCGTCTATATATTCGTAGCGCCATAACCACTGATAACCGGTTATTTTTACAGTTAAGTCGTAATTACTAGTATCTTCCATATCTACTAGTGTTTTAGTCGCCGGTATTGCTAACGCAATCAAAATAATGAAAGGGATTGTTGTCCAAACTGCTTCAACGGTTGTGCTTTCATGGAATGTCGCTGGGGTGATTCCCTTAGACTTGCGATGGGCATATATCGAATAGAACATTGCTCCGAATACAACTATTGCAATGACAACACATAGCCAAAAAGCAATCATGTGCAAATCATAGACTTCTTTGCTGATATCGGTCACACCAACAGGCATATTGATTGGCTGTCCGGCATGAGCAACTCCAAATGCAGTAAACATACTGCTAACAGCTAATAGCCATTTGAGCCAGTTATTACCACTCATCTTACATACTCCCTATATAAAAAATCTTACTTAACTGATGGCAAAAGTGCTTCCTTAATTGACGCTGCCAACCCATTTCGTTCATGGTCTGTTAGGCACGCACCAACTTCTAGCTCTTTTCCTTTTGATCTCATCACTAAACGACTTTGCCTATTAGGCATAGTAGGAGGATACAGTTCCACCTTTGTCCATGCTCGTTGAAAACTATGCAATTGCCGCATATTCTTTCGACCCACCTCAACAGTGATGTTGTCGGCATCAATCGATATTACTTCACACCGGCTGGCTCTCAAGCTTGACCAGTATAGTATTCCTGCCAGCATCATGATCTCGAGGCCAGCAAACGGTAGGATGACCCATAATCCGCGCATAGCGAATGCCCCAGCAATGCCAAAACATACAATTGCTAAGCTCGCGACCAAAATTTTATTCTCTTGCCATGACATAGAGCAATTCGGCGTCACCACAAAAGTAGAGAGAGAATCACTTTTTACTCCCGCTTCCATGCTACTTAACTACCGTGTTGACTGAATTCATGCGCAGAAATTAATTCGTACTTAGGACATTCAATTACAGTGAATACTTATACGCTAATGTTAGCAATTATTGATGCGAAATTCATAGCGCCTCTTATGGATATTTCATGACTGATTTATATACAGTTGATGTAAATCATGTAAAATCTTGATCGCATTTTAACCGAATTACTTCAAGCCCTTATCTTCCCTCTCAAAACGCTTTAATTTTAACCGCCATTCTTGGGCACACAATAATTTTATCCATCTCAACTCACTAGCTAAATTTTATTGGCTGCCACGTATTTATACTATTTTGGCCCAATGATGGCTGATTCTTCTTCCAGCCATGCCCATAAAGTACCTCATAACTAGCCGGAAACTTGCCGTTAGGTAATATAAATTTATTGTACTCTTTGATGACATCATTGAGGTGTTGCCTAGTCATCAACCCTCGTAAGCGTTGTTCAATATGATTGGTGGCTCCTGTCGCTTGCAGGTCTCTAAGTAATTGCATTGGGCCATTATATTCAACCGTAATAATCTCTGATTCCATTACGGGTGAATCAAAACCATTTGCTAACAGGCCATCGCCAAGCGATTGCATATCAATAAACGAACTGACATGCGGATAATCGTCTACCTGTGCAAAGCAATGGCGTAACTCTCTTAATGTTTCAGGACCAAAACTTGAAAATATTAACAAGCCTTGTTCTTTTAAGGTCCGAGAACATTCTTGAAAAGCATTACCAACATCATTACACCATTGAAATGTTGATGCAGAAAAAATAACGTCTAAAGAATTATCTCGAAATGGCAGCACTTCAACGTCCCCACATACGGCATATTGATAATTAACTTCAAATTGATTTTTTGCCCAGGCCAACATTGGTGAAGCAAAATCTATGGCGTAGTAACACTCGCTACCATAGTGTTCACGCAATAATTCACTAGCAAGGCCAGTACCGCTACCAACATCCAGTAAAGTATCAACAGAGTCTTTCTGCAAAACTTTTAGTTTCTCGACCAATCGTACAAGAATTTCTTTCTGCACAACAGCAGAATCGTTGTAAGAAAGAGCGGCTTTGGCAAACGCAGCTTTAACACTGTCTTTAGAGATTTTCATTTGAAAAATTACAAGTGATTATTGATGAATCTTGCGACCTCGCTAGGTCTAGATATGTGTGGCGCATGTCCCGCGCCTGAAATCACTTCTAATGGTGCGCCAGATAGTGATGCGGCATATTGTGCTGACTGAAGATTAACAACCGCATCATTTTCACCGTGTACAAACAAAGTTTTGCATTCAAGTGATTGCAACTGTTTAGATAAATCTAACTGCTGCAACAAATTCAAACCATAACCACATTCAATCATATCGTAATCACCCACTTCACAAGCATTTTTTAGCACGCGCAAACAGTCTCTAGCCATACTGTCATTCTTAACTTGTAGTGTTAAAAATTTTTTCAGCGTCTCTGCTGGGCTTGATTGATACTGATCAACAAACATATTAAACCATTGGAAATCAATTCCGGTATTTTGATTGTCAGCACTCACAAACTTTGGCACAGACGCAATAAAACTAATACTTCTAACTAACGCTGGAAAGCGCGTTGCCAGTTTAATAGCTATTAATCCACCCATTGACCATGCCACTATATTGACTGGCGCATTAATCATTGCTCCTAATCTTTCAATGTAGCCTTCGATATCACTTAACGACGACTTAATTTGAGAATCACTCAACCAAGTGGGTGTCAGGCAATTTATCTGGCAACCATTGCTCAATGCTGGAATAATTGGCTCCCATACTTTACAAGTTGCACCCCAACCGGTCAGCATTAGTATGTCTTTTTGCACTTCTATCTTCCTAAGCTATTAAAATAGTTTTTATGAATCTTGCCTTAAGCAATCTACAATTAATCTATGCAGTGTGCATCATACTTGCCTATCTAGCAGGATCCATATCAAGCTCTATTTTAATTGCACGCGCATTGCACTTGCCTGACCCTCGCAGCCTGGGATCAGGTAACCCAGGCGCGACAAACATGCTCCGCACCGGGAGCAAAAAAGCAGCAGCATTAACTTTAATAGGAGATCTACTAAAAGGGTTAATCCCTCTTCTAATTGCACGTTACTTTGGTGTCGAATTATTCGTACTATGCTTAATGGGAATGGCAGCAACGATAGGCCACATGTTTCCAATTTATTATCGATTCTGCGGCGGTAAAGGTGTTGCCACAACATTAGGCGTGTTGCTAGGTATTAATTGGATGCTTGCATTAGTATGGGTTGTAACATGGGTTAGTACTGCGAAATTATCAGGCTATTCATCTGTAGCCGCTCTAGTTGCGACGGCTTTATTGCCTATTGCTGCATATTTTATCAACCTACCTGCCGCAGTAATTTATCTTACTGGCTGCATCGCAATTCTAGTCATATGGCGTCATCAATCTAATATTAAAAATTTACTTAGCGGTAAAGAGACTAAAATTAACGCAAAAAACTAATGCTTATTTTTAGACTGCAATGACCAACGTGGAAATACCTTTATTTCATTAGTATCACCAAATTTTCCTTCCAACGCATATTGCAGTCCTGTGTAAGCTATCATTACTCCATTATCGGTACACACTTTCATACCCGGAAAAATGACATCTACATCGCCCATCTGATTAAACTTAGTGCGTAGCTCCCGATTCGCACTAACACCACCCGCCACCACTAATGTTTGTAAACCAGTTTGTTGAATTGCTCGTTGGCATTTTATGAATAGCGTCTCAGTCACCGCTTGTTGAAAGGCATGAGCTATATCAGCCTTATCTTCTTCGGTCTGTTGTGATTTTTTGAACTCCAGTAGTGTATGCGTCTTCAAACCACTAAAGCTAAAATCTAAACTAGGGTTATCTATCATGGGTCTGGGAAAATTATCTCGTTTTGATAATGAAGCTTTTGCAAGGCGTTCAATGGCGGGTCCTCCGGGGTAACCTAACGATAATTGTTTTGCCACTTTATCAAAGGCTTCTCCAACGGCATCATCTCGGCTCTCACCAAGCACTTGGTACTTCCCAAGGCTATTGGCCTGCACAATCATGGTATGTCCGCCCGAAACCAATAAACATAAGAAAGGGAACTGAAGCCCTGTCTCTTGATTAAGAAACGGGACCAATAAATGTGCTTCCATATGGTGCACCGGGATTGAAGGTAACCCTAAAGACCAAGCTATTGACCGTCCGACTGAGGCACCCACAAATAGTGCGCCTACCAGCCCGGGCCCTGCTGTGTAAGCAATTGCATCCAGCTCATTTATACTTAAATTGGCTTCGTAGAGAGTTTCTTTTAATAATGGGGATATCTTACGAATATGATCACGTGAGGCTAATTCTGGCACCACACCCCCATATTCAGCATGAAGATCGACCTGGCTAAATAGTCGCTCAGAGAGTATTTCTCCCTTCTCATTGATAATTGCAACGCCTGTTTCGTCGCAAGAGGATTCAATTCCGAGCACTTTCATTAGATTATTTGCACTTCCTTGTGGAAAAAGTGGTGAAAAAGTCAGTTTTATAGTTGTAATCGAGCATAGCGCAATTATAATCCACCGTCTTTTTGTCAATTCATCACAATAGTAACGAGGATTTATGCCTGGAGTACGAGTAAAAGAAAATGAACCATTTGACGTGGCTTTACGCCGATTTCGCAGATCATGTGAAAAAGCCGGTGTATTAACTGAAGTTCGCAGACGAGAGTTTTATGAGAAGCCAACCGCCGTGCGCAAACGTAAAGCGGCAGCAGCTGTTAAACGCAACCTTAAGCGCGTTTTTCGCACTACTCTTAAACGACGACGTTTGTACTAAGCAATAGCTGTACAAAGTGACCAACACAAGTTCACTGAAAGAACAAATAGTGGCAGAAATGAAATCTGCCATGAAATCAGGCGATAAAGAGCGACTAGCGACTATTCGCTTGATCTTATCTGCTGTAAAACAGGTCGAAGTTGATACTCGATCTGATGTAAATGATCAAGATCTCATCGGAATTTTGGACAAAATGTCTAAACAACGTCGTGAATCTATTGATCAATTTGAACAAGCAGGTCGAAATGATCTCGCAGACAAAGAGAAATCTGAGCTAGCGATTATTTCGGATTACCTTCCGCAAGCTTTGAGTGAAGCTGAAGTAAATCTTCTAATTGATCAAGCGGTTAGCCAGACCTCTGCCTCATCGATGAAGGAAATGGGTGCAGTAATGGCAATACTCAAACCGCAAATGCAAGGCCGGGCTGATATGAGTAAGGTGAGTAAGCTAATTAAAGCTAGGCTCTCTAGTTAAAATATAACTTCGCATAGCGAGCATCTTCGGCTACGCTTTCTACTTAATATGAAAGCAAATCACCACTAAAAATTCCCCCATGTCGCCACTAAAGAACGATCGCTTCATTCGAGCACTTTTGCATCAATCAGTCGATAAAACACCCATTTGGATAATGCGTCAAGCTGGTAGATATTTACCAGAATATCGTGCAACACGTCAGAAAGCAGGGGATTTTCTTACATTATGCAAAACTCCAGAACTAGCATGTGAAGTCACAATGCAGCCACTAGATCGTTTTGAATTGGACGCAGCTATCTTATTTTCTGATATTTTAACTATCCCTGATGCTATGGGTTTAGGACTAGAGTTTAGAGAAGGAGACGGCCCAACATTTAGCGATCCAATAAAGACAAGAAGTGATATAGATAAGCTTTCTATTCCAGACCCATGTGGTGAATTGCGTTACGTTACTGATGCAGTGTCTTTAATTAGAAAGGAATTAGATGGTCGCGTGCCTTTAATTGGTTTTTCTGGTAGCCCATGGACGCTTGCTACTTACATGGTTGAAGGTGGTTCCTCTAAGGATTTCAGCAAAGTTAAAGGTATGTTGTATGACCAACCTGGTGATATGCACAAATTACTTGATATTCTAAGTGATAGTGTAGCAACTTACTTAAACGCTCAAATTGAAGTGGGCGCTCAAGCAGTAATGATATTTGATACTTGGGGTGGAGCTTTGACGCCAGAGGATTATCGCCGCTTCTCACTAAACTCAATGACACGTATCGTTGAACAATTACATCGTAGTTACAATGGAAGTACTATTCCAGTAACACTATTCTCAAAAGGCGCAAATCATTCACTTGCAAATTTAGCAACTTCTGGTGCCAATGCAGTGGGACTCGATTGGACAATAAATATTGGTGATGCTAGTCGTATAGTAGAAAATAAAGTCGCGTTACAGGGGAATCTTGATCCAGCAATTCTTTATAGTTCGAAAGACTCTATCAAACAGCATGCAAAAAAAGTGTTAGATGATTATGGTCAGAATACCGGGCATGTGTTTAACCTTGGTCATGGTATACATCCTGCTATTGACCCAGAAAAAGTTAAAACTTTAGTCGACTTCGTGCATGAATACAGTTCATCGCTTAATCAAAAATAGCTAATAAACTTAAAATAACTGCTCAGCAGGTCTTTGCGGCTGACCAACCTCGTCAGGATTTTGCTCTACACTGATAGATTGTGGCGCAGAAAAATCTAACTCAGGTACTTGGTCAATATGAAAAGCTTCCTCAATACCAAAACCACTTTCTTGGTCTATTATTGCTCCCGTTTCTGGATGCACTTTTAGCAAGACCATATCTTTAGGTAATGGCCGTTCTATATAAGGCTCTCCTTGAAGAGCTACACGCATGAAATCAATCCAAATGGGTAGTGCTGCTACACCTCCGACTTCACCTCGGCCTAGTGGTTTATTTTCATCAAATCCAAGCCAGACAACAGTCGCTGCATTTGGATGATACCCAGCAAACCATGCGTCATGTTGATCATTTGTAGTGCCTGTTTTACCTGCAATATCATTACGATTTAGTACTAAGGCGCGTCTGCCAGTGCCAAATTTGATAACATCTTTAAGCATACTATCCATTTGGTAGGCATTCATTTCTGAAATTACTCTTGATGCTACTTGGATTCCTGCATTCTCTGACCCAATAGACTCTGAAAGCCCTAGCTCAGCTAATTCCTCAGCATGTACAGAGATCTCTGTTGCTAAGCGAGTGCATTCTTCGTCACATACTCGCGCTGGGTCCGCAGTAAATAAAACATCTCCATCAGGACCTTCTATACGTTCTATAAAGTAGGCATCTACTTTATAGCCACCATTAGCTAATATCGCATACGCATTAGCCAATGTTAGTGGTGTGACAGCACCACTGCCTAACGCGAGTGTTAAATCCTTCGGCAATTGCTGGGCATCAAAACCAAATTTACCTGCATGATCACGGGCAAATTTACGCCCAATATCACGCAGCAAGCGAATTGATACCATATTCCTTGATTTAGTCAGTGCCAACCGCATTCGTGTAGGGCCAAAGAACTTGCCAGAATAATTTTGAGGTCGCCAAGAATCTTCTGTTGCCTGATCTTCAAAAACAACTGGGGCATCATTGATAATACTAGCTGGAGAGAAACCAGCCTCGATAGCTGCTGAGTAAATAAATGGTTTAAATGACGATCCTGGTTGCCGTTCAGCCTGCGTAGCACGATTAAACTTGCTGGCATAAAAGTCAAAGCCACCTGTTAATGCTGTTATAGCGCCATCTTCAGGACGCAATGAAACTAAAGCGCTGGCTGCCTTTGGTATTTGACGCAGCTGCCATCCTTTAGCCGTGCTGATGACACGAATGATGTCGCCAGCTTTTAAAACATCTGCCATTGTTTTTATCTTAGGACCAAGGCTATTTTGTGACTTATACATCCGTGCCCACGTGACACCATTTAAATCTAACTGAATTATTTCACTGGCTAATGCCACGATAGCAGAGTCTTCGTTCAGCTCTGTCACTACCCCTGGTTGAAGATCACCAACCGTAGGCATATTCCCTACTAGTTCCGCCACCACCTCAATGTCAGTTAATTGATCTACCGGTATGCTTCCTTCAGGTCCACGATAACCATGGCGCATGTCATAAGCTAATATGCCGCTTTGTACTGAATCAACCGCGGCTTGCTGTTTATTTGCTTCTACCGAAGTAAAAACATTGTATCCTGCGGAATATGCTTCTTCGCCATACAAATCAACCATATGTGCACGTACCATTTCACCAATATAGGGAGCATCAACCTCCAGATTTACTGAATATCTTTTAGCTTCTACAGGTGTTGCAATGGCTATCTCATAGTCTTCCTTAGAAATCTTATTGAGCTCCAGCATGCGCCCTAAAACATAATCTCGGCGCACGGTAGCCCGTTCAGGATTGCTAATAGGATTGAATCTTGATGGTGCTTTGGGTAGCCCTGCAATCATTGCTACCTGGTCAAGTGATAGCTCTGTAGCACTCTTACCATAGTACACTTCTGCTGCTGCACCCACCCCATAAGCCCGCTGGCCTAGATAGATTTTATTCAAGTACAACTCAAGTATTTCTTGCTTGCTAAGCTCATCTTCAATTCGAAGCGCTAGCATTATTTCTTTGAATTTACGTGTATAGGTCCTTTCGGGTGTCAAAAAGAAGTTTCGTGCTAACTGCATGGTAATCGTGCTACCACCCTGTGCCTTTTGTCCGGTGATGACTAGATTTATTACCGCTCTTAGCAGACCTTGGTAATCAACACCAGGATGTTCAAAAAATCGATCATCTTCAGCGGCCAAGAACGCATCAATCATTGCTTGAGGAAGTTCCTGATAACGAAGAGGAATCCGGCGCTTCTCTCCAAATAACGCAATAAGCTTGCCTTCGCGGCTATAAACCTTCAGCGGCGTTTGTAATTTTACGTCTCGAAGAGAGTCAACAGGAGGGAGTTGAGGGGAATAAATTAGGTACGCAGTCGACAAAATTGCCACCACTGCGACGGACATAACGATTAATCCGATAAAACCTAGTTTAAACAACTTTATATTCAATGACATATGATTAAAATGTTATTAATTCTGTAAGTTACGAATCTAAGGCAGTAATGATATGAAAGAGTTCTCAAGTTAACTTAATTGTCAAAAACTCACATCTTGTTATAGAGTTCGGCTTATAATTTTACAAAAAATACAAATACACTAAATAACTAACGGAAACTAAACGTGCTTCCATTTACTTCGCGAAAAAATCCAGTCATTGGAATTGATATTAGCTCAACCTCAGTCAAGGTATTAGAGCTTTCTCACAGTGGCTCTGGATACCGTGTAGAACATTATGGTGTAGAACCTCTACCCGCAAACTGTATCACGGAAAAAGTGATTTCAGATGTTGACGCGGTTGGCGACTCTATACGAAAAGTGCTCAAGCGAACAGGAACCAAGGCTAAAAAATGTACCCTCGCCGTGGCCGGTTCTGCAGTTATTACTAAAGTTATCACAATGCCCTCTTCTTTATCTGATGCAGAAATGGAAGGACAAATTCAAATTGAAGCTGATCAATACATTCCTTATGCACTTGAAGAGGTTAATCTAGATTTTAACGTGCTTGGCCCTACAGAGGGTAATCCTGAGACTGTTGATGTTTTACTAGCCGCTTCTCGTAGTGAAAATGTTGAGATGCGAGTGGCCGCTTCTGAGGTTGCAGGCTTAACACCGGTAGTTGTTGATGTTGAAGCGTATGCTATTGAAAGCGTTTACCCATTAGTTGCAGATCAAGTGCCAGGCCAGGGTATAGATAAAACAGTCGGTATCCTGGATATTGGATCTACCATGACAAGTTTAAATGTCATGCAAAACGGCACCATGATCTATACACGCGAACAGCCTTTTGGTGGCAAACAGCTCACCGAAGAAATTATGCATCAGTACGGCTTAACTTATGAAGAAGCTGGTCTTGCTAAAAAAGAGGGTGGCCTTCCTGACAATTACATTACTGATTTGTTAGAACCGTTTAAATTAACAGCTGCACAACAAGCTAATCGTTTTTTACAATTCTTCTATTCTGCAAGCCAGCACTCAACTGTTGACCACATTGTATTAGCAGGAGGTTGCGCATCAATTCCTGGTTTGGATGAAAGAATTCAAAATGAATTAGGTATTTCAGTAACTACTGCTAATCCATTTACGCATGTTTCGCTAGGACCAAAAGTTAATCCCCAAGCTTTAGGCAATGACGCACCTGCCTTACTTATTGCTTGCGGTCTAGCATTGAGGGCATTTGATTAAATACCATGGCTAAAATTAATTTACTCCCGTGGCGCGAAACGCAGCGCAAAGAAAAGCAGCAAGAATTCTTCGTTATGCTGGGTGTCGGCGCTGCAGTTGCAGTACTTGCTGTGCTGTTAGTCCACTTTCAAGTTGAAGCAAAGATCAAAGGACAAGAGAGACGTAATGCCTACCTAACAAATGAAATTGTTGTATTAGACGAGAAAATAAAAGAAATACAAAAACTAGATGCTACTCGACGTGCACTTGTAGAAAGAATGGAGGTAATTCAAAACCTCCAAGCAACTCGCCCGGGTATTGTTCATTTATTTGATGAGTTAGTAAAAACTTTACCGAATAGCTTACACCTAACCGAGTTATCTCAAAATGGTGACAGCATCAGTCTATCAGGTCTTGCCGAATCTAATGCTCGAGTTTCCTCATATATGCGCAATATAGAAGAATCAGAATGGCTGACCAAGCCAAAATTAGGTGTTATTTCCACTGAAGAAAACGACGATGGATTTAGAGTGAGTTCTTTTTCATTGCAACTCGCGCAAACTAGTCCTGATTCGGACACGGACTTAGAAGAGTAATTAATTATGACGTTTTCTGATATTAATAATATAGATTTCAGTAATATTGGTACCGCACCATTAGCAGTGAAAGTAATAGTTGTTGCATTTGTTGCTGCAGCAATTATGGGTCTAGGATTCTATTTTGATACAAAAGATCAGCTCGCTAATTTCGATGTGGCAAAAGCTAAGGAAACAGAGTTAAGAAGCACTTTTGAAATTAAAGTCAAGAAAGCAGCAAACCTAGAAGAACATAAAGCCCAACTAGAAGAAATGAGAAGAACTTTTGGCACATTGTTACGCCAACTTCCAAGTAAAACTGAAATTCCCGCTCTTATTGTAGATATATCTCAGACCGCTCTCGCAAGTGGTTTAGAAGTAAAGTTATTTCGGCCAGGCAATGAATCTGAGAAAGAATTTTATGCAGAAAAACCAATCGAACTAATGTTACAAGGTGACTATCACCAGTTTGGGCTTTTTGCGAGCGAAGTTGCTGCATTACCTCGAATTGTTACTCTGCATAACATTAAGCTAACACCCGGACAAGACAGCGAATTTATGACTATGAATGCATCAGCTAAAACATATCGCTATCTAGATGATGACCAAGAATAAAACATAAAGCGTAACGTATAAATTCAAATGAAAAATCGTATAACAAACAAATACCTTTTATTGATAAGCGCAACAGCATTTTATGTGTCAGTTTTATCACTGAGTGGTTGTACCGAAGGCACATCTGATCTAGAAGCTTGGGTAGCAGATGTTAAAGCAAGACCTCAACAGGGCGTCGAACCCTTGCCTGAAGTAATCCCCTATAAAACATTTGCTTATAATAAAAGCGATAAACGTGATCCATTTGATGCCAGTATTTTTCGTCCAAAGATTGGCCAGACAGCTCCCAAACATTTTTCAAGTATAACTCCAGACTCTAATAGAGTTCCTGAGTACCTAGAAAGTTTTCCGTTAGACACATTACGCATGGTTGGAACAATGCAGCAGGACGAACAAACTTGGGCATTAATAAAGACGCCTGACAATACTATTCAGAGAGTATTAGAAGGAAACTATCTAGGCCAAAACAATGGAAAAATAATCTCTGTCGCCGATGATGAAGTTGAACTAGCCGAAATAATCCCTGATGAGTTTGGTGGGTGGCGTGAACGATCATCCTCAATTGCACTCAGCGAATAGCTACTAATTATCGAAACTAGACATGACTAAATACAAACTTCAATCAAGATTCATTAACACCTTAATGGAATGGTAAGCATCATGGAAATCTATTGCTCAAATTATAGTACCCCCTCAATAAAAAGCATCACAAGCGTGCTTTTAACTGGATTAAGCTTACTAATCTTCAGCGCTATAGCACAGGCAGAGAACCAGCTTAACAATGTTAAAGTGTCAGCTCTACCAGATGATCAAGTTGAAATCACCTTAGAGTTCAGCTCGTCTCCTTCTGAGCCATTGGCCTTTACCACAGATAATCCAGCAAGAATCGCACTGGACTTTGCTGATACTAATGTCGCAATTCAAAATCGATTTCAAGACATCAATATAGGTCAAGCAAAAACAATTAACACTGTTCAGTCAAATGGTCGTACACGAGTCGTCGTAAATTTAAGTTCACTGCAAGAATATATGCTTCGCCAGGAAGGAAATAATTATATCCTTAGAATAGGCGATGGTGATTTAGCATCTGCAAATGATCCAGCTATTGTTTCCAGCAATACTGCTACTGCCCCCAGAAAAACAACTAATAAAGCTACTGGGAACAATATTGATTTAATAGACTTCAGACGTGGAGACAATAACTCAGGGCGGGTTCTTATCAGTTTATCTAATCCGAATGTCCCTGTAAGTCTTATTGAGCAAGGTGGCAGTATCATTCTTAACTTTGAAAACACCGCATTAGCAACATCAATGCAAAAACGTTTTGATGTTAAGGACTTTGCTACACCTGTAAACTTCATCTCATCATCATCGAAAGGTAATGATACTAAAGTCGTAATTCAGCCAGATGCAGGTTTAGATTATGAGCATCTCGCATACCAATCTGATAATTTATATGTCCTTGAAGTAAGAGAAGTCCCTGACGAATTAATTGAAGCAAGGCGCAAACAGACTTACGAAGGTGAACGCTTATCATTGAATTTCCAAAACATTGAGGTCCGCTCAGTACTTCAGTTAATCGCTGATTTCACAGGCCTAAATCTAGTCGTTAGTGACTCCGTTGGCGGCGCATTAACATTGCGCTTGAAAAATGTTCCTTGGGACCAAGCATTAGATATAATTCTAAAAACTAAGGGATTGGGCATGCGTGAGAATGGCAATGTTCTCTATATTGCACCAAATGAAGAAATAGCAGCTCGCGAGAAACTGGAGTTAGAGTCACAGCAACAGGTTGAAGAACTCGCTCCATTACGTTCGGAATTTTTAGAAATCAATTACGCAAAAGCCTCTGACTTAGCTAGCCTGCTTAAAGATAGTGATAACACTTTACTATCTGATCGCGGACAAGTAAGCGTAGATGATCGAACTAATACATTACTCGTTCAAGATACAGCTCTAAAATTAAATGAAATACGCCGTTTAGTTGAACGTCTAGACACACCTGTGAAGCAAGTACTAATTGAATCACGAATAGTTGTTGCAAATGATGACTTTAGTAAAACACTAGGCGCTAAGTTTGGTGTATTTAATGCTAATGGAGGCGACTTAGGCAATAATAACGTTGCCGATGTAATTGGTGGTAACTTAGATCTACTTGAACCATTAACAGCAGGAGACCCAATTCCAATTGCGGATACACTGAATGTAAATTTACCGGTACCAGAACGTGAGGGTGGTGGCGTCGCAGGTGGTCAATTTGCATTATCGTTCATTAAGCTACCTTTTGGGTATGCTTTGAATCTCGAACTTTCAGCTGCACAGTTGGAAAGTCGCGCCGAAGTAATCTCAAATCCAAGAGTAATTACTGCTAACCAGAGCACAGCAAATATTGAGTCTGGCACCGAAATTCCTTATGTGTCACAGACTTCTAGTGGTGCAACCGATGTCGAATTTAAGAAAGCTGTATTAGCTCTTGAAGTCACCCCACAGATCACACCAGATGATCGAATAAATATGGAAGTTAACGTAAAAAATGACAGTGTAGGGCAGGTCTTTCAAGGGATACCAAGCATCGACACAAATGAAATCACTTCAAATGTACTTGTCAACAATGGTCAGACTGTAGTTCTTGGGGGAATATATACAGAAGAATCATCTGGAGCTGTTACCAAGGTGCCATTCTTTGGCGATCTTCCTATAGCTGGTAGACTATTTAGAAATGACACAAGTACTAACAATAAATCAGAACTGTTAATATTCATAACGCCTAAAATAATTGATGAACAATTAAATCTGACAAGATAATATTAACAGTTCTTAGCAGTTCATTAAAAAGCCCCGCAATAGCGGGGCTTTTTGTTTAGAATATGCTTAATTTTATTCAAACTAGATCTAGCGAATGTTAAGAAACATTATCTTAATCGGCCCCATGGGTGCAGGGAAATCTTCAGTCGGTAAAAGGTTAGCCAGGCAACTAAATCGAAAATTTTACGACTGTGATAAAGTTTTAGAAGAGCGTACCGGTGTTACAATTACTACGATTTTTGAGCTAGAAGGCGAACAAGGTTTTAGGCAACGTGAAACAAAAATTCTTCAAGAATTGACCGATAAAGAGAATTCTGTGATCGCGACAGGTGGTGGCGTAATCCTGCTTTCAGAAAACATAAAATTACTAAGTACAAATAGTATAGTTGTATATTTAAGTGCTTGTGTTAATTCTCAAATCAAAAGGACTAGGCATGATAAAAAACGTCCGTTGCTTCAAACCCAAGACCGTCATGCTACACTTCAAAATCTTGCAAATACTCGCAATCCAATCTATCGCGAGCTTGCAGATATTATAATTGATACTGATGCCCAAAGTATTAGTTCGTCTATCGAACAAATAATTGCACACGTAAATAACATTAAAAATTAAGCACTATACTCATGCGCACGTTGAAAGTTGACCTTGGATCTCGCTCTTATCCGATTTATATAGGCGAAAACTTACTATCTGAAAATGAATTATTAACAACTCATATAAATGGAAAGCAAGTTGTTGTTATCTCTAATGATACAGTTGCACCTTTATATTTGGATAGCTTGCTAGTTGCCTTGAAAAATTTACAAGCGCACAAAATAATTTTATCAGATGGTGAAAGCTATAAAACATTAGCTACTATTGAGTTGATTTTTGACCAACTATTAGAAAAAAGATGTGCACGTGACATTACGATAATTGCACTAGGAGGAGGTGTTGTAGGAGATATTAGCGGGTTTGCTGCAGCTTGTTACCAACGTGGTGTAGATTTCATTCAAGTCCCAACTACATTACTCTCTCAAGTAGACTCTTCTGTAGGTGGCAAAACAGGCGTTAATCACCCGTTAGGGAAAAATATGATTGGCGCATTTTATCAACCACAATGTGTTTTAGCAGATATCAGCACTTTAAGTACCTTACCAAGTCGTGAATTAAGTGCAGGTCTAGCCGAAGTCATTAAATATGGGCTTATTGCAAATAAGCCATTTTTTGGTTGGCTAGAGAGTAATATTGATCGTTTGTTAAAATTAGACACCGATGCTTTAGAATATGCTATTGAGCAGTCATGTTCATGCAAAGCTGAAATAGTAGCTAGTGATGAATATGAAAAAAGCGGTAGGCGTGCATTGTTAAATCTTGGGCATACTTTTGGCCATGCGATTGAAACTGGTATGGGTTATGGCAATTGGCTACATGGTGAAGCGGTAGGTTGTGGGATGGTAATGGCTGCTCAATTTTCAGCAAAGCTAGGTTGGCTGACTAGTAAAGATGTAAGTAAAGTTTCTAATTTGATAACAGCTGCAAATTTGCCTACGCAACCACCTTCAGAGCTAACAGCAAGCAAAATGCTTGAACTGATGTCTATAGATAAAAAGGTACAAGACGGCAAACTCCACCTTGTATTACTAAAAGATATAGGAGAAGCTGTTTTAACAAGCGATTTTAATCATGATTTACTTTACAGTTCGCTGACTGAGTTACTCAACAATAGTTAAATATATGGTCGCTATATCTGCGCATTCTTCTAAAACCAAGCCTGTCAATTCTGGCTTAGCCGAATATGCAGTCACACAAGCCCAATCACTCAAGAGAAAATACTCAGAACCCCGCTGTCAAACTCGCAATGAATATCAACGCGATCGCGATCGCATCATCCATAGCACAGCATTCAGACGGCTTGAATATAAAACACAAGTTTTTATCAACCATGAAGGTGACTTGTATCGCACTCGCCTCACACACTCCGTTGAAGTAGCTCAAATTGCTCGTTCAATTTCGCGCGCGTTAAATTTAAATGAAGATCTAACTGAAGCAATTGCTCTTGCACATGATTTAGGACACACGGCTTTTGGTCATGCTGGTCAAGATGCTTTGCATGAATGCATGAGAGAATATGGTGGGTTTGAGCATAACCTCCAATCGTTACGCGTGGTGGACTTTCTCGAAGAAAAATATCCAGACTTCGATGGATTGAATTTAATGTTTGAAACTCGCGAAGGCATACTTAAGCACTGTTCAATCAAAAATGCGCGTGAGATGGGTACAATCGGCCAACGATTTATTGATCGTACTCAACCAAGTCTTGAAGCGCAGCTAACTAATATTGCAGATGAAATTGCATATAATAATCATGATGTTGACGATGGATTACGCTCAGGTCTCATAACCATCCAACAGCTAAAACAGGTGGATTTATTTGGTCGTCATTATTTTGATGTTAACGAAAGATTTTCTGACTTGCCAGAAAAGAGAAAGGCTCAAGAAGCTATTCGGCGCATTATTAACCAACTAGTTTGCGGCTTGATTGATAATACAGTTAATAATATTGAACATAATCAGATTAAAACCATCCACGATGTGCGCTCCTCTAAAAAGCCTATTGTTGTTTTTAGTTCTGAACTAAAAAAACAAATGGGTGAGCTAAAATCTTTCTTGCATATCAACTTGTATCAGCATGAACAAGTGAATAAGATGAGTGCTAACGCAAGAAAAATTATTTCTAATTTATTTATTAGCTTCTACAATAGTCCTGAGCTACTTCCCGAGGAGCATCGAATCAAGGCGTTAAAAAGAAAAGAAATTGGTGGCAATAATGAATTCGCTCGTGTTATTGCTGATTATATTGCCGGTATGACAGACCGTTATGCACAGATTGAGTACGGCCGAATTAACTAACTACTAGTCAAACTTTCGAATGCGCTTATGAGTGAAGACCAACTACAGACTGACCCAACCTTGTTAACCGAAGAAGAACTTAACAAGTTAGGTTTAAGAGAGCATCCGTTTACTGAGCATGCTGATGACACATATCTATATAGTGACAGCCAGCTAGAGATGACTTCTAACATTATCATGGAGTACTTGAATAGTCCTGCAACTACCATAGTACTCACTGGTGAAGATGGTGTTGGTAAAACAACGTTTCTACGTAAGGTGCTACGTTTAGGGTATCAGCAATATCAATTCTGCACACTTCGCGTTAATGAAGATACAGACTTCGAATTTATTGAAAATAAAATTAAACAACGCTGGGTACTACCTGAAAATAGTGGGCTTTCATCCGTCGCTGACCTTTCAATCGAAAATTATGTGATCACTTACTTAAGAGAGCATACTCATGCTGTTCTTATTATAGATGATGCACATTTTCTTGATTCATCAACTCTAGACCGATTATTCACTCTCAAGCATAGAATAGGATTAGCCTGCCCCCTTAGCCTTGGATTTATATTAGCAGGAGAAAATACTTTAAAGTTAGCCATTACCGATCTTGAAGACTCAAATCCTGCATGCACTCAAGTGTATCAAATTAATGTGCGCCCCTTTACCAGAGAACAAACAGGGCAATATATCGAGCATCGCCTTAAAACGGCTGGATTAGAAAATGAAGTATTACTTGATGAACCAAAAATAACTGAAATATATAAATCCACCTTAGGTAATATCCGGCAAATTCATGAGGTAGCAGTTTTAGCATTACAAAACCAATGCAGAGAAGATTCACTGGGAAATGTATTAGATCCACACATCACAATACGTAATCCTAAACCCAAGGTGCCCGTATTTTTAATTTCTATTTTGGCTATTATTGGTGTTGGTTTTTACTTTAATAATTATTTTAGTAATAAAGAATTGGACGATGACATTATCCCACTTCAAAAGCCACTCACAAACGAGCCTACACTTTCGCCTATTATGCAGGGGTCCAATATAGACCCAGCCGAGCAAACTCCTTCTTTGCCTCTACCTAATGCGCCAACAGCTCCATCTGACAAATTGGATGTTAGCGCGATTAAAATTCCGCAAATTGCAAAAAAAGAACCAGCTGTTATCGAGGATTCGCTTTTAGCAGAATCCATCGAGGATCTTGACATCAAGCAATTAGAGACTCTCAAGGAAAAATTAACAGAGAAAAATCAAACATCTGTTACAGAAAATTCCACCCCAAATAACTCGCCTAAAATTGCTGAAAAATCAGATCCAGTTGAAAAATCACCTACACCTCCCACTCAAGTAGCTGTGGCTAAAAAAGGCGAAAATTGGTTGAAAGCTCTTGATCCAGAAAGCTACACTTTACAAGTAGTCGCAACAAAAGATACTAAGCAGCTCGAGTCACTTATAAAGAAAGAAAACTTAAAAGAGAACTACGCGTATTTTGATAAGCCGGTCAAGGATGCAACGTATTATGTTCTAGTAGTTGGTAACTATAAAACACGTAACGACGCTTTAACCGCTATTGAAAAGCTACCTTCTAACCTAAGAAAAAATAAACCTTGGCCAGTCGCCCTTAAAAACATTCAAAAGTTTTTAAATTAATTTTGATATTTTAGCCAGCAGAAACCCCTGCTGCTGATAATGTTGACATCCCTGCAACAACGAGTAGGCTTTCTAGCCTATCATTAACTTCTTAAATATACTGAGATAACTAGCCATGGCTGGAAAAATTCCACAGCCTTTTATTGATCAAGTATTAAATCAGACGGATATCGTCGATCTGATCAATGGCTACGTTGAATTAAAAAACAAAGGCAGAGAATTTACTGCTTGCTGCCCATTCCATGGAGAAAAAACACCTTCATTTACTGTTAGCCCTGAAAAACAGTTCTATCATTGCTTTGGTTGCGGTGCACACGGTACAGCTATTAATTTCTTAATGGAGCATGAAGGGCTTCAGTTTATTGAAGCCATTGAAGTGCTTGCGAATAGATTGGGGCTTGAGGTAACAACTGAAGAAGGTAATGCCCCACGCAGCGACAATCATAAACTTTATGAAGCATTGGAAGAGGCCAATAAGTACTATCAAAATCAACTGCGTATAAATCAGGATGCGATTTCCTATTTAAAATCTCGTGGCATCTCTGGCGAGATTGCTTCTATGTTTAACATCGGTTTTGCGCCAACAGGTTTTAACAATATTTCTAAAGCATTTAGTAATAATTTTGGACAAGCGTGCTTAGTAAATACTGGTTTGCTCTCTGAAAAATCTGAAAAAAAAACATATGATCGCTTTCGCAGTCGAATTATGTTTCCAATAAAAGATACACGTGGGAGAACTATAGGTTTTGGTGGCAGGTCAGTTGATGACACAATGCCAAAATATATGAATAGCCCTGAAACAGAGTTATTTCATAAAGGTAATACACTCTACGGAATTTATGAAGCTAGGAAGTCACTAGGGAAACTTAATCAATTAATAATTGTGGAAGGCTACATGGATGTAGTTGCACTATCACAACATAATATAAAAAATTGTGTTGCCACTTTAGGCACCGCTACAACGACTCAAAATATTCGCAACTTACTCCGTTTTAGTTCTGATCTAATTTTCTGTTTTGACGGCGACCGCGCTGGCAGAGATGCTGCTTGGAAAGCACTTGATCAGATGCTTCCTGAATATAAAGATGGGATCAATATTCGTTTTGCATTTATGCCTCAGGGAGACGATCCAGATTCTTTGATTCGCAGTCTAGGTAAAGATGCTTTTAATGATTATTTGAATAATGCTGCTTCTTTATCAGAATATTTTTTTACTAACTTAATAAAAGATATAGATACCTCAACACCAGATGGTCGAGCAAAACTAGCTAGCACTGCTAAACCTCTCTTAGCAAAAATTCCTCCTACAGTATTCCGAGATCTTATGTACAAGGAACTAAATGAGAGGGTCGGCACTACAATTCCTGTGGCATCTTCTATCATTAATCACACCATTCAATCTGCGTCTAATGCAAACAAACAGAATCGCTCACTTAAATACACGAAAACTCGTTTGGCCGTCGCTTTGCTTATTAGAGATCCATCATTAGCAAAAAATGCTTTACCTACTGAAGAACTTTCTAATTTGTTATCAGTGCCTGGTATTAGCTTATTAATACAGCTACTTGAAATCATTAATGCGGACCCCAATATTAGCCCAATTGCGTTAGTAGAAAGATTCCACGACCAAAATGACTATGGATCCCTGCAAAAATTACTTTTATGGGATCCACCGGATATGGAAAATCGCGAGTTATCGTTTAAACAAACGATGGATCGCTTTAAGGAGGATATTCGGCGAAATGAGCTCGATTCTATTATCCAGTCAGAAAACTTATAGGCCGACAGATCCTTCTAAAATGGTATAGATAGAGTCTCAACGCACATAAAAGGCATATACACCTCATTTGGCGGGTATATATATTTTTTACACATGCATATAATGGGCGGTTTGATTAATCGTTAATTCGCACAGGTAGCTTAATGGAACCAGAATCAAATACAGATCAGCAAAATCAACAATATAGCCTCAAAGACTTAATTGCTAAGGGGAAAGAACAAGGCTACCTCACCTATGCTGAAGTAAATGACCATCTGCCTAATTCTATAGTAGATCCAGAGCAAATCGAAGATATCATCAGTATGATCAATGACATGGGCATACGCGTCCATGAGCAAGCTCCAGACGAAGACTCTTTATTAGTTTCTGAAACAGCAGCATCTGCCGAAGATTTAGCAGAAGAAGCCGCCGCTGCCCTCGCCTCAGTGGACAGTGAATTTGGAAGAACTACTGACCCAGTGCGAATGTACATGCGTGAAATGGGCACGGTTAACCTGCTAACCCGTGAGGGCGAGATTAAGATTGCTAAGCGCATTGAAGAGGGGCTCTCACAAGTATTGTTCGCGATAGGACATTACCCACGTTCGATTGAAACTCTACTGTTGCTTTACGCGAAAGTTGAAGCTGAAGAAATGCGTCTGACAGACCTCATATCTGGTTTTCTTGACCCAGATGCAGTGGATGAAATTCCTACGCCTGCAGTTGTTAACAGAGGAGCAGATGCTGAAAAATCTGATGGCAACAAGGAAGATGAGGAAGATGAGGAAGAAATTGATACCGGTCCTGATCCAGAAGAAGCAAGAGAACACTTTGAGAAGTTAGCTAGTTTATACAAAGTTTCTCAATCTGCCGCGGTGCTTAAAAACCCTAAAAAAGCAGTTGCTGCACGTGAAGAAGTTGCAGAATGGTTCATGCGCCTCAAGCTAACCCAAAAAGTTATCGATGCACTTGCGGGAAGCCTGCGTACAACAGTAAGCAGCATTCGTAACCATGAAAGATTAATTATGGCTTTATGCGTAGATTATTCTCGGATTCCAAAAAAGAAGTTTATTGAGTCTTTTAAAGAAAACGAAACAAACATTGAGTGGGTTGCAGGTTTAATTAATGGAAAAGCGCCTTACTCAGAAACTTTAGTAGAAGTCCAAGAGGAAGTGGTTAAGGAACAACAAAAATTATCCACAATTCAAGATGGCGCCAAGCTGACTATTGCTGAAATCAAAGAAATTAACCGTCGCATGTCAATTGGTGAAGCAAAAGCAAGAAGAGCTAAAAAAGAAATGGTCGAGGCCAACTTGCGCTTAGTAATTTCAATTGCTAAAAAATATACAAATCGAGGGCTACAGTTCTTAGATTTAATTCAAGAAGGTAATATCGGACTAATGAAAGCAGTTGATAAATTTGAATACCGCCGAGGTTACAAATTTTCAACATATGCAACTTGGTGGATACGACAAGCAATTACTCGTTCTATCGCTGATCAGGCGCGCACGATACGTATTCCAGTGCACATGATAGAGACAATCAATAAGCTTAATCGCATCTCTCGTCAGATGTTACAAGAAATGGGAAGAGAGGCGACTCCAGAAGAACTTTCTGAGCGCATGGAAATGCCTGAAGATAAAGTACGCAAAGTTTTAAAAATTGCCAAAGAGCCTATCTCAATGGAAACTCCTATTGGTGACGATGAAGACTCACATCTCGGTGATTTCATTGAAGATGCCAATATTGAATCTCCCGTCGAGGCAGCAGCAGGCGTTGGCTTAAGTGAAGCAACTCGTGAAATACTTGCCTCCCTTACTCCACGAGAGGCAAAGGTATTGCGCATGAGATTTGGTATAGATATGAATACTGACCATACCCTTGAAGAAGTGGGCAAACAATTTGATGTCACTCGTGAACGTATTCGCCAAATCGAAGCCAAAGCTTTACGTAAACTTAGGCACCCAACCCGCTCAGAGCAATTACGTAGCTTCCTTGAATTGGAATAACGCTTCTCTAGTATTTAAACCTTTTAGTAATTACCCGTCTCCGGGCCCGTAGCTCAGTTGGTTAGAGCAGAGGACTCATAATCCTTTTGTCGTAGGTTCGAGTCCTACCGGGCCCACCAATAACTCATTTTTTAAATCGGTAAACACGGCGACAATTTACCGACGTATTGTCAATTTTCCACTAAAGCCGTGCTGTTATTGGTCGATATTACTTCTATAGTCAAAATAACAATCCGATTAGGTTATCCATGGAACAATTAAGCGATTCGTTACTGTTAATGTTGAAGTCGTGTACAGATCTTCCGAGCCCTCCGGCTATTGCCACTAAAATTATAGAATTAAGCTCATGTGAAACCTCTGGTTTAAGTGATGTTGCTGATGTTGTCAGCATAGATCCTGCTTTAAGCGCAAAACTGCTACGCATGGCTAATTCACCTCTTTACACAAAACAAAGAAAAGTAGAGAACCTTAGACAAGCAATTTTGCTATTTGGATTAAATGGAACCTTAAATATCGCATTAAGTTTTTCACTTAAACAAAGTGCTGTTGAAGATTGCAATTCAGGATTAAATTACAATCTATATTGGAAACGCTCACTTGCTTCCGCCATATTGTCTCAAGACATTATCCAACGAATTGGTAGCTGTTCAAAAGACTGTGCATTTTTGGCTGGTCTATTACAAGACATAGGCATGTTGGCTCTTGATAAAGCGGCACCAAATTTATATAAAAACATTGGACTTGATCAAGCCAAACATGAAAAATTATTTCAGTTAGAGCAAAGCTCTCTACAAGCAGATCATAGTCTTGTAGGGGCTTGGCTTTTGGAACAATGGCATCTACCTAGTAACTTACTTGAACCTATACATCATAGTCATTCGGTTATGGATGACGATCACGAGTATGATTCAGACCTCTCAAAAACAGTCGCTTGTTCCAGCCTGTTCGCAGATATATTCATAGCAGAAGAAGAAGACATCCATCCCCTATTATCAAACTCTATCAATCATGCGAAAAAGGTTATCAACTTTAATGATAAAGAATTTCACAGTATTATCGAAACCGCTTCTGAAAATTATGCTGATCTAGCACAAATGTTCGATATTGAGATAGAAAATCCAAACATGCTGGATTTCATTTCAGAGCAGGCCAAAGAAGTTCTTATTCTAAGAAACCTTAACCAGATTAAAGAGACTGAAAGTTTGCAAAAAGCTGCCAAGAAACTCGAATCTAAAACAGCTGAACTCGAAGAGCTTAATCGCAGGGATGGGCTGACTAAACTATTTAATCGCCGCTACTTTGACGAATCAATTGAAGTTGAATTTAAAAATGCTAACAAATATCAGTGGCCTTTAGGTTTAATATTTATTGATATTGATTATTTCAAGCAAATTAATGACAATTTAGGTCACGATGCAGGGGATGAGGTACTTCGCCAAGTCTCGAGCATTTTACTGGACTGTACTAGAGACTCAGACATAGTTTCTCGTTATGGAGGCGAAGAATTTACCATCATACTACCAGGTACAAATGAGGAGGGTGTAAATATCACATGTAATAGAATTATCAATGCCTTCCGCAATACCACTATGAAACTCAGTAATGACAAGATCGCTCATATCACAGTTTCAGCAGGAGCTTGTGTATACGAGGGTAGTAATAAAGATTTAAAAAATTGGCATGAGCTAGTCAGACATGCTGACCAAGCAACATACCAATCTAAGAACAATGGTAGAGATCAATATTGTCTAGTTAGCGACTTTCACTCTGTAGAACAGGATAAAAAAATTGCTAGTTAGCATCGCAAGTTATTAATCTCGTAATGCTTGGTCCAAGTCAGCAATAATATCTTCAACATCTTCAATACCAATAGATAATCTTACTACTTCTGGGCCCGCACCAGCTGAGATTTGCTGCTGCTCCGATAATTGTCTATGTGTTGTAGAAGAAGGATGAGTAATTAGCGATCGTGTATCGCCGATATTTGCTAAGTGAGAAAATAACTCACAACGGTTAACTATTTTCACGCCTGCTTCATAGCCCCCCTTGACTCCAAAAGTAAATACCGCACCAGCACCTTCGGGACAATACTTTTGGGCAAGCGAATAGAAAGGACTATCTGGCAAACCTGCATAAGACACCCAATCAACTTGATTATGTGTTGTTAACCACTTTGCGACTTGTAATGCATTATCAGCATGCTTCTTCATTCGTAATGGCAATGTTTCTGCACCTGTAAAGGATAAATAAGCATTCATTGGCGACATGGTTGGCCCAAGGTCTCTGAGCCCCACTGCATGACCGTACATAGTGAAAGCCATTGGTCCAAATTTTTCATAGAAGTTCAGCCCATGGTATGCGCCACAACTATCAGCTAAACTTTTAAATTTATCGTTCTGCGCCCAGTCAAATTTACCTGAGTCAACAACAGCTCCACCCATGGCATTGCCGTGGCCTGAAATAAATTTTGTGGTTGAATGAACAACAATATCAGCACCAAACTCAAACGGACGACATAATGCTGGTGTAGGGAGAGTATTATCTACGATCAGCGGAACACCTGCTTCATGTGCAATTTCTGCAATTTTTTCAATATCGCATACAACTCCACCTGGGTTAGCCAAGCTCTCAGTAAACATAGCTTTAGTATTTGGTGTGACTGCTTTACGAAAATTCTCAGGGTCAACGGGATCAACGAAAATTACATTCCACCCAAACTTTTTAAATGTATGACCAAATTGAGTAATTGAGCCACCATAGAGTTTATTTGAAGCCACGAAATCATCGCCAGGTTCCATCAAAGCAAATAAAGCGAGCAATTGGGCAGAATGGCCAGATGCAGTGCATGTTGCGCCAACCCCACCTTCAAGGCTAGCCATTCGGTCTTGAAATACGCTTGTCGTTGGGTTGGTCAGACGAGAATAAATAAACCCTGACTCTTCTAAACCAAACAACGCCGCAGCGTGATCAGCGTCTTTAAACACATAGGCTGTCGCTTGAGTAATTGGGACAGAACGTGCTCCTGTGGTTGGATCAGGCTCTGCACCTGCATGAATTGATCTTGTTGCAAATCCGTGTTTAGAGTTGTCGGCCACTTTGGTCCTCTACTTTATGTAAGTTAATGTTATCTAAAATGTTAATGATATCTCATTTTTGATGACTGGGTAATTCATAATATTGGCTGAGTCATTAAAGTTTGATTTAGTTATATCCAATCAACTCAACCTCGACACATCTATACATGGTAATAAAAGCTATGTGAGACAAATCACACTTGCATTTATTATGTGTTTTTAAATTATATAAATTACAGTTGATTAGGCATGCAAATGCGTGAAATAGAACAACGTATTCAGCCCCATCTTTATCTATATTCCTACTGTCGACCGTTATAACTCAGTAAAAATTCGTGAACCTACCAGAAACAAATATCAGTAATAACATTACATTTGTCTTAAATGATAATGATGGTACCAGTACTGGTAGCATCAGCCCGCGCAGTAAACAACTACTGTTAGAACATATTTACAGCGGTGTAGATGTCATACTCGTTACTAGCTCGCAACGTGATAAAGAATCTTTATTTATACAGCAGTGCTTCAGCGACAATAGCGATCAAATTCGTACTATCCTTTTAAATAGTGACTCATTCCCACAGGACGCATCTGGTCAAAGCAATGCCACGCATGAGTTATCTATGATTTCAGCGGTTGTCTATGAGTCTATCCACCTTGATACACACTTTGCAATTGTAGTTAGTGACGCCGACCAACTGCCGCTAGAAATATTGAATGAGCTCATCAAGTTCGCGATTGGAATTAACAGTAGTAAAAACAACGTTAATTTTATTTTTTCAGGCGGTCCGGATTTACTAGGCCTTATACAGAAAATCTCAGATATTACTAGATTAGGTTTAGTGCACTGCTCTCTCGACGAAATTACTGAAGATGATATTCAAGCATATATAGATGAAAAACAAGCTGAGAGCGTAGAATCTAAAAAGCTTAAGTTCAATAAATATGCATTAAAGAAAATTACCACCTATGCAAATGGTAGCCTATATAAAGCTAGTATTTTATTGGAATGGTGTCGAGAATATGCAATACATACTGGTAACTTTAAAGTTACTGTTGGGTCCATAGATGAAATACTCAAAGATGACAAGTGTAACCAACTTCTGACTAGTTACCCTTCTGCTAACTTTGAATTTGGCGCTTCTGAAACAATCAATGAAATTATAAACGATAGAAGTGAAAATATTGAATTCTCAGAACAGCCTCAACAACAGAAATCTGTAGCTAAGAACAAGACAGCGAAAACAGTATATATCGATGAATCTAGTCCCGTTGAAACCAATGTAGAGCCAAAACAAAAAAACGTCTATGAAAAGGTTATGGCCTCTACAAACTCAGAAGTAGACGCCGAAGATGACAATATAGTTATAGAAATATCCTCTGCCGATTCTGAGTTAAATGAAATTAACAAGGATTCCGTGACTGAAGACGAATCCAGCTACAAGGATAACTATCATCTTGAAGCGATAAAGAATATCAACACTCCTTTAAGTCCAAGTTATGATGACGCTGACCCATATAGCCAATACGAATCTTCCAATATTGAGCCTGTTCAATTGACTACAGCAACTAGCAATGCCAGCAATTCAGCCTTCTTGTGGACATTCCTTATCCTAGCTATTCTCTTAGGTACATATTATTTATTCTCATCCAAAGTAATCACTTACGATGAGATACGCGCTCACATTGAAAACATAATTTACCCTAATGATTCAAGTAATGACGCACAAACCACTCCGCACGAAAAAACTAATATCCCTATTGAAGGGGTTTCCGCCTCTATCGACAGTAATTACATCAACCAGAATAGAGTCTTTGAACTTCTACAGATTGCAGAATCACAAATCAGTCAAAAGAAACTAAGTACACCACCATCTGATAATGCACTAGAAACATATAAATTAATCCTTGAGATTAGCCCAAATAACAATCAAGCATTAAAAGGCATTCAGCTGATAAAGAAACGCTACCAAACATGGGCTAAGCTAGATATTAAGGATGGAAATTCCAGACGTGCAAAATATTTTCTGCAACGCGCGATCGAGATCTCCCCCGACCAAGAGGCAATTAATCTACTTGCTGATTTGCAATAGTTTTGATATTTATTTAGCTATCAGTTCAATGCTATCGAATTGAGAATAATCAGCGATGTACCTTGCTTTTTTCATTCTCGCGGGATTTACTAGAGACCCTGTTAGGTAAATCATTCCTTTTCTTAACCTATAACCTTCAAGATAGCTTTTCATTATTAGCCATTTTAATAATTGCCATTGATTGATTTTAACTTTATCCACACTACTATCAATTTCCTGACCACCTTCATTCAAGGAAACGTGTACAGAATTCACATACACTTTATCAATTGAAACAAATTCCCCTAATAAAAATTTATTTACCCCTACATTAGTAGCAATTATATCATTGCCAGTTAACGTACCCAAATCCTTAAAATGAAATAAAGGCATCTCTATTACTGGTGCAACAGCATCTACTAGTTCGCTAGCAACCTTATCAATATCTTTTAGCGTATAAATATCCCTACCCAATCTAAATGCTAACTCAGCCTCAATTAACATTGTCTTATTATCTTCTACTAACAATTCATTTGAAGTATGTTGACTTTCTTCAGTAATAACACCAAATACAGGCTCACCCACATTAAATCTTTTCTGCGACGCATTGCTTGTTAAACCTGCCTTGAATCCGATAATCTTTTTAGAGTCACTCCTGATAAGACATGCTTGCATTAAATATGCTTCTTCTTCAGATTTTACTAATGATTGAGGAAGGTACCGCCCAGATAAAACTGCACTTTTATATTCTTGAATATAATCTCTATAATGCTGGCAATTTTTACTCCCGAATTCCTGCCCATAGCCCACAGAAGTAACTATCAGGCAAGACATAACAGCTCCAAGAAATTGTTTCATGAATTATTTTTTGGCCAAAAATTTCTTCTGTAAATTCGCACATACAATAGACAGTATCACTGCTATTACAAATAAATATAAACCAAAATGTGTTTGAGCCTGAGCGAACAACTTTAGTTTTACACTAGCAACTATCACTGCTACAACAAAAACATCTAGCATTGCCCATTTACTAATACCCTCTAACAACTTATAAGTATTATTTGATGGTGGATTTGATTTTATAACATTAGTAATTAATAGCATATATTTGACGGCTGGGAGCACTATCGCGAATATGAGGATTACCCAAAATAACAACCATTCCTCGTCTATTAGTAAAGTTGCTAACGCAGAAAATATCGTTATCGTGCTAGTAAAAATATATAATTCACTTACTGAAAGCAACGGACTAAAGATTGATGCAATAAAAATTACAGCGCCAGAAATCACTAGTAAAAAATATATTAATCTGAAGTTTAAAATTATAATTTCCTCAATTACATGGAAATACTAAATAATAATAGTGCTGTATTGCAGCTAGAAGAAACGCTGTTAATCTTAGAAGAAAGCTTACAGCATAATGTATTTTATAATTCTATTGAGAAGCGCTACATAAAGCGACTAAAACAATTTTATTCGCCTTATTTTGACATTGAACACTCAGAAACCGGCTCTTATTATTTTGCTACTCTACAATGTATTAAATTATTTTACTTGGATGCTGAAAGACCTTATAGAATCCCCTTATCTGATAAGTTTATAACTAGCATGCATCATTTATTTGAAATTAATATTCACACATTAGACGCTAGAAATAATCAGTCAGGAATGACAGAACAGTTATTATTTCTTTCTGAGATATGGGAGCTACACGATACACTTGATATCGCTGACTTATTAGTGAACACACTTATAAAAATGCGTAGCAACTTGATCTACACATATGAAGGGACATTAAAAAGTTAATGAGCGAGAAATTACAATCTAACCCATTTGTAGTGACACTTAATTCTGTTAAAACCTTGGAATATTTTCGTAACCGAGAATTAACTGATAAACAGCAACATGATTTACTCGCTGCAGATGAAAAACTAAAACAGGGAATTCATCTTGCTGGTGAGTTCATACAGCATCCCACTGATCAGGATAAAGCTATATTCATGGCCAACTTAATCGTCAATGCATTAAATAATGATGATGACGCCACTATTGCTTTAGCGTGCGCTTATCTCGCCTCAAGATATGTACACTTGAAACAACTTAAGATATCGAACTACGAAGACCGCGTATCAATTGAACTAATAAACGATCAACTATACGCTGACCCTATTCCAATCAAATTTATCCCTAAAAAGGATCTTCTATAATTGCTTAGCGATTAACCCAACCCCACATTGCCCAGCCTATACTCAAAATTAAGATTATTAAGGCTATCGTCAAATTTACTGTCATTATTATTTGTCATGATAATTATAATTATTGGCTAACTATATGATTAAAATCGCTATTTTTACTTACAATGGCGATGAAATTGTTTTATTCCCTGATAATGTGGGGACATTGATAACCCAGTCACATTTAACCGTTGCACATTTACCACATGCGCTCTAGTCTCTTGACCTTCTTTTGCTACCTTCGATCTATGAAATTAAAGTATTAAGAGATACTAATGCTCTAATTTAAAACTAAAATCCCTATTATTATCCTAATGTTAGGTGATTTTTTTAAATGTTGCATCAAAACAACAACTTTCCCATATTTGTTGGAAATCTACAAAATCACTGTGGTAAGATCGCAACGCTTGATAGGTATTTGGTTAAGTTTATGTTGTTCTTACATCATATAAATCACTTCCTAAGGATTACGGAGTGTAATTTAAATACTGAGTGGACTTAATAAGGAAGGGAGGGAGTTGGTTCTTAACAAAATCACTACCGCTACAATCCACGGCAAGCAATTACTCGAGTACATTTAACTTAAATATTAAAGATGGAGTACATCTAAATGAAAATTAAACTATTAGGAACAGCGCTTGCGTTAGGCCTTGCTTCTACAGCTGCTACAGCTGCAGGAACAATAGGTAGCTCAGCGGCTGACTGGCAAATCTATAGTTGGCAGAACTGGACGTATGAATTCACAGATGTGGATGACACTACTGCAGTTACAGGCGACGATCAAAAGCAACAAAGACTCAGAAATAACGCTGCACACATTGGTATGAGAGGAAGCGTTGAGACTGGCCTTTCTATGGGCGGCCAAGCTGTCAAAACAAACTTCCAGTGTGAACAGTTTATGTTCTTTGGAAACGGTGACGGTGGTGACTGGTGTAATCGTAACTCTAAAATCAGTGTTAGCGGTGCCTTCGGTGAAATCATGTGGGGTAACTGGTTAACGCCATACAATGAAGTTGTCGCTGGCCATATCGATCCATACTGGGACGCTGACTTCACATCTCACACTGCTTTGATGGGAACTATCAACAGCTTTGACTATACAGGTCCAGGAACAAATCCATCTGCTGGTAGTGGTGCTGGATTTAATAATGGCTTCAACAAGCGTCAAAGTACTTTAGTTCAATACTGGTCTCCAAGCATGGGTGGTTTACACTTCCGAGTTGCAACATCAAATGGTGACCAAGGTGACACTGAAGTGACTTCTGCTACAGGCCCTGAAAAACTTGATCCTCGCTTATGGGAAGCTGGTGTTTCTTACACTTCTACCCTATCAAGTGGCGACGCATTTTGGCTAGCAGCAACTTACTCAAAGCATGATGAATGGGCAGCTGTTGATTTCAACTGTTCTGATTCTGATGACACAGGTTACAGACTCGCTGGTAACTTCACTAAACAGTGGGGTGGCGGTGCATCTACTAGAATAGCCGCTATGTGGGAAAACCTTGAGTATGATTGGGAAGATTGTGCTGTTTCTTTAGCGTCTATGGTTTCTGTAGACAATGGATCTTCTAATCTTAAGTTAGAGAAAGATACATGGTTAGTTTCATTCACCCATGCATTTGGTAACGGCTTCGACATCCGCGGTACTTACATGGATGCAGGTGAGTTTGACTGTGATGTAACTGATGGTTGCTCTACTGAAGACGATACTGACGCAACTGCTATCACTGGTGGTATTGGTTACACTACTCCTGGCGGTACTATGTTTACACTTAAGTATGCCCATGTTGATAACGAAGATAATTCTCGTTACGACACAGGTTTTTGGTCTGCTGATGATGGCGGTATCCCAAATGGTGCAGATTCAACTGTATGGGGTATTGGTATAACTGCAGGATTTTAATAAAACCTCTTGCTATACATACAAAGCCTAGTCTAGCTACAAATACTAGGTACCATTATAAAAAGCCCCCTATATTGGGGGCTTTTTTTATTCTGAAAACAATAATTTTTCTTTTAAAGTTGATAAAGGAACTATATCTTCATACTATAATCTTATATCTTCATATCAAATAATTATAATTACAGGCTCAAATATGTTTCGTTTAACATTCATTTTCCTTATCCTCCCTGCAACAAGTTTCGCGGCATGCACCCAAGAAGCGATCCAGTTTTACTTGGATAAAGGCTTTAACCAAGAGCAGATAACAAAGCTATGCTCATCTTCCGGCGACAGCACACCTAGCTACCAACCCTACCAAAAGCCTGTTGTTATTGTTCAAGAAGGCTACGCTACTGGAGTCAATGCGGAAGAAAGAAAAGCGATTAGTGCTTTACGCGGTGGAATTGATGGACGATCTGTCGATATCACGACCAATGGAATCAACTATATAAGAAAAGTCTGCATCAAATGGAAACTAGAACCAACTGTGGAGAATTGGCTTGATAAATGTATTGATGTGGCTTTTTCTGTATCTCGCGATGATTTGAAAGTGAATGCATCCAGAGCAAAGCTGCTGATGCTAGGGCAACAACAACTCGAGGTTTCCAGTAATTCCATAAAGCGCAAGTTTGTCACCGCTGACCCCTGGGCAGACGTAGATGTTGATAAAAGAATATTGTTGGAAAGAAAATTTGAAACCTTTGAGGTTGGAAACACTACTATCATTCCGTTACGAAATACTGCCGATCCAAGTCAAATGGTAAACGCGATTAGAACATTAGCTGATGTAACAAAAGCTCAGAGTAGCGGAGAATCATCTAGTGAAGTTGCACGTGTTTTAGATGATAACTATGTCCCACCCACTGAAGAAGAATACCTAGCTTCTCAACCCACATATAAAGAAGTACAAGAAGAGAAGAAGAAGAAGAAGAAATGGTGGAACCCGTTTGACTAAGCTTTTATTTAGTTATTAACGACTCTTCCTCCATATTCCCAGGTACAGCTATATTCATTAATTCTAGAATAGTCGGGGTTACAGAACCCAACCCCTTTCCACTCGATAACTTAATATTATTATTCTTATGATCTATCACCATACATGGCACTGGATTTGTAGTGTGTTGTGTATGAGGTTCACCAGTTAACGCATCATACATTTCATCACAGTTGCCATGATCGGAAGTTAATAACACATTAACCTCATATTCTATGGCTTTATCTAGTACTCGACCTACTTCTTTGTCCATTACCTCAAGTGCTACAATAATTGCATCACGTACAGCAGTGTGTCCAACCATATCTCCATTGGCAAAGTTTACTATTATTAAACTATGATCCTTATCCTCTATAGATTTAATCACCTCATCAGCGACTTCTTTTGCACTCATTTCAGGTTTTAAGTCATAGGTAGCAACTTTAGGTGAAGGCACCATAATTCGGTCTTCACCAGGGTACGGTGTTTCTTTCCCACCATTAATGAAGAAGGTGACATGTGGATATTTCTCTGTTTCAGCGCAATGTAGTTGCCTTAAACCCATATTACTCACTACTTCTGCTAACGACACTCTAGGGTGTTCAGAAGTAAACGCTACGGGGCTACAAAATGAGGAATGGAAAAGTGTCATTGTGCACATGTTTATAGCTTCAAATTGATCCCGCTCGAATTCTTCGAAGCCTTGCTCTGCAAGTGCAGCTCCTAATTGACGTGGACGATCATTTCTAAAATTGAAAAAGATAACTTCGTCATTGCGCTCAATTCTGCTAGTATTTTTGATAACTGTTGGAATTATAAATTCATCAAAGACTTCATTTTCGTAAGATGCCTTGATTGCGTCTCTGGGTGAAGCTGCTTGAAGACCCTCATCACTAACCAGTGTTTTCCAAGCAAGTTCTGTACGCTCCCATCTCCGATCGCGATCCATCGCATAGTATCTCCCAATAACACTATGCACTGCTCCATTAGCCTCCTCTATTAATTCTTCGATTTCATCAAGAAAACTAAGTGCGCTATTAGGACTTGTATCTCGACCATCAGTAATCATATGCACAGCAGGCTCAACACCAATTAATTTGCACATAGCCAATAAAGCTTTAAGGTGTTCAATATGTGAATGAACCCCGCCATCAGACACTAAGCCTAATAAATGAATAGGACGAGAATTTTCTTTTGCTGACGTTAAAGCAGCCAGCAGTACAGCATTTTTAAAGAAACTTCCGTCATGAATAGCGTCATTAATTAATACTAGATCTTGATGTATAATATTTCCGCAACCCATAGTGATATGACCAACCTCAGAATTACCCATCTGACCCTCAGGCAGCCCAACTGCAGAGCCGGAAGCTTCAAGTGTTGTATATGGATTAGTTGAAAAAAACTTATCTAGTCTCGGTGTATTAGCTTGCGTAACAGCATTATTTTCACCATCAGAATTGACACCGTATCCATCTAGGATAATTAAAATTGCACGGCGGAAGGCGTCACTTTCATTTACAGACATTGTGATTAATTTTAAGGTTTATTTATTTTATTTTCTGGCTCTGATTCAAGCAATTCTATTTCATCTAGCTCGATATCCATCTCTTCATCTGTCATAGGTCTAAATCGTCTATCCTCAGGCCCTCTTCGTTTATTAAATATCTTCGACATAATTAAACCTAACTCGAACAATAACCATACTGGAATTGCTAACAAAACCTGTGAAATTATATCCGGCGGAGTTAGCAGCATACCAATTACAAATGCTGCAACAATGACATAGGACCTAGCAGCAGAGAGTGCTTCAACAGTTGTAACACCCGTCATAATTAGTACAAATGTAATAACTGGCACTTCGAAAGCAGCCCCAAACGCGATAAACAGTTTTGTGACAAAATCTAAATACCGGCTAATGTCAGTCATTACTGCCACGCCATCGGGAGTCACCTTAGTAAAAAATCCAAACACTAACGGGAATACAACAAAATACGCAAATGCCATCCCCAAATAAAACAATAAAGAACTAGACGCAAGAAGTGGTAGCACTAATCGTTTCTCATGTTTATATAAGCCAGGTGCAATAAATGCCCATAGCTGATATAGAATCCACGGAATAGTTACCACAACAGCTAATAACATCACCAACTTGAATGGCGTTAGGAATGGTGACGCCACATCAATGGCCACCATGGTACTGCTTTCAGGTAAGTGTTTTAATAATGGCTCTGCTAAAAAAGAATAAATATCATTAGCGAAAGGGAATAAACACAAGACTACTACTACAATCCCAATTATTATTTTAATCAAACGATTACGCAGTTCAATCAAATGAGTGATTAAAGATTCTTGTTTTTCTTCCTCTGTTTCAGTCGTCATTTACATGATCTTTTACAAATAAATCTCAATGGGGTGTTACCGCTATAGTTATATAGTAAGACTTAATCTGTATGATTAGTTATTTTTGCTTGTTCGGCATCACTGCTATCTATTGCTTTTTGGATTTCTTGCTGCGTGTCAGTTTGTGTATCGTTAAGAATATTTCTTAGTTGAGAAATTTCGCTTTGTTGCTTATCCAGCATATCTTTTAGCTCAGCCGCTTTTAATTCACTTTCAATATCTGAGCGAACAGACATCATCATACGCTTGCCTTTACCCACCCAACGACCAATCTTTACTGCAAGTCCAGGTAATTTATCTGGGCCAACAACCAATAGTGCTACAACCAGTACTATCGCTAGCTCCCAAAAGCTAAAATCAAACATCTTAGTTAACTAATGTTATTAATTATCTTTTGGTTTATCAGTGTCAGCTGAATTATCATTAGCTTCTTCATTCTTAACTGCTGACTTGAAATTTTTAATTGCGCCACCAATATCTCCGCCCATATTTTTTAAGCGCTTAGTGCCAAATAAAAGTAGCACTATCGCCAAAATTATTACCAATTGCCAAATACTAATTCCCATTACAGGTCTCCTAATTCTTTTCTATTTATAAGTTGATCTACTAGTTCTTTCTATTGGCTTTCTCTTCTAAACCAGAAATGCCAAACCTATGATCTAATTCAGTTAAAACATCATTAATACCTATATCTTTACTGACAAGTAACACCATGCAATGAAACAACAGGTCAGCAACCTCTTTGGTTAATTCGGTAGCGTCTGATCCTTTTGCGGCAATAATCACTTCGCTGGATTCTTCGCCGACTTTTTTTAATATGTGATCTAGCCCTTTGTCGTACAAGCTGGCCACATAAGACTCATTTACTTTTGCTGCTTTGCGCTCAATTAAGACTTGTTGCAACTGCTCCAGTATTTCTCTATTTTGCATGCTAGTCATTATATCTTTTCAGCTATAATTAAGGATATCACACCCACTCAACTCAATGCTTCAGAGGGTATGGAGGTGAGAAAGTTTATCCTCGAACGGTAATACCTTGTTTTCGCATATGGTCTTTTGCTTGGCTGATCGAATATTCTCCAAAATGGAAGATGCTTGCAGCCAATACCGCATCAGCGCAACCAATTGATACACCGTCACATAGGTGTTGTAGGGTACCAACACCACCCGAGGCGATTACTGGGATAGGCACAGACTGGCTAATTTTTTTTGTCAGCTCCAGGTCAAAGCCTGATTTCGTGCCGTCTCGGTCCATACTGGTTAATAGAAGTTCACCGGCACCATAGGAGGACATTTTTATCGCCCATTCTATTGCATCTATACCTGTACCCTTACGTCCACCATGGGTGAATATTTCCCATTTAGCTGGATCATCACCAGAAGATACTTTTTTTGCATCGATTGAGACTACTATGCATTGAGAACCAACTTTCTCAGATGCTTCCTGCACAAATTCTGGATTATGGACTGCGGCAGTATTGATACCCACTTTATCAGCACCGGCATTCAGCATTCTACGAATATCTTCTACGCTACGAATACCCCCTCCAACAGTTAGGGGAATAAATACTTGTGAAGCAACCTTTTCAACTACATATTCAATTGTGTCTCTTTCATCAGAACTGGCGGTAATATCTAGAAATGTTATTTCATCCGCGCCTTCTGCATTATAGCGCTTGGCAATTTCTACCGGATCACCCGCATCACGAATATCGACAAACTTGACACCTTTAACAACACGACCAGCATCTACATCGAGGCAGGGGATAATACGTTTTGCGAGTGACATAATTTGCTTATGTCATGCGTTTGTTAGCAATTTCTTGCGCTTCTGTAAGATCGATTGTTCCTTCATATAGTGCGCGTCCAACAATGGCACCAATAATACCTTCTTCATCAGTTGCGCATAGCTTCTTAATATCATCGATATTCGTGACACCACCTGATGCGATGACGGGTATATGAATTGCCTCAGCAAGTTCGACAGTTGAATCAACGTTTAATCCTTGCATCATGCCATCGCGGCTAACATCCGTGAATACAATCGCGGCAACACCATCAGCTTCAAAGTGCTGAGCTAAGTCAACAACATCATGATGGGATAGTTTCGACCAGCCATCAATGGCCACCTTTCCATTTTTTGCATCTAGTCCAACTATGATATGGTTTGGGAATTCTAAACACAGATCATTAACAAAGTGAGGTGCGGTTACGGCACGCGTGCCAATGATGACGTATTGCACGCCAGCCTCTAAATACTCCTGCACAGTATCTTCATCGCGTATTCCACCACCAACTTGAATTGGGATATCAGGATGGTTTGATGTAATCGCTTTAATAATGTCAAAATTACGTGGTGCGCCACTGACGGCGCCATCCAAATCAACCAAGTGCAATCGTTGGGCGCCTGCTTCTATCCAACGCTCAGCAACAGCCACTGGGTCTTCATCAAATATTGTTTCGTCATCCATTCGGCCCTGGCGTAAACGTACGCAGCGGCCTTCTTTAATGTCGATCGCAGGAATAATAATCATGTCTGTTATTAACTCTGTTTAATTGCCGTTCCAATTTAGGAAGTTGGTTAGTAATTGTAAGCCATTATCAGCACTTTTTTCAGGGTGGCATTGCATAGCAAACACCTTACCATCTGCAAGTACCGATGAAAATTTAATTCCATAGTCTGTCATGCCAGCAGACTGGCCTTGATCAGCCAAGCTAATGTAATAGCTATGGACAAAATAAAAGTAACTGTTCTGCTCAATGCCAGACCATATAGGATGGTCATATTGCTGCTCGATAGTATTCCATCCCATATGAGGAATTTTATAGGTATTCTCAGCAGATGGTTTTAATGTCTCAGAAAATGATTCAACTGTACCTTTGAGCAAACCAAGACACTCAGTGCCATCATTTTCTTGACTTCGATCTAGTAATACTTGCATACCCATACATATTCCTAAGAAAGGTTTTTCTTCAGCCGCCTTTTTAATAGATTCAGCCAAACCACACGCATTTATTTGATGCATACAGTCAGCGGCAGCTCCTTGTCCAGGGAATACCACGCGATCACTATTATTGATGACAGTAGGATCTTTGCTGATTTGAATATCAAATTTATTGTTCGATACTTTAGTAAGTGCGCTAAATACAGAATGCAAATTACTCATTCCATAATCTACAATGGCTACTTTTTCCATGATGCAAATATAACGGCTAATATAGAGCTGTAATTTTTGCTCTATTCTCTAGACTAGTTACAGGGCTCCCTTAGTAGAAGGTAGTTGATCAGTCATTCGTGGATCCATTTCACACGCAATACGTAAAGCTCTTCCAAGTGCTTTAAAAATGGTTTCGGCAATATGATGCGCGTTACAACCGCGCAAGTTGTCAACATGCATAGTTACCTGGGCGTGATTGACAAATCCTTGTAAGAATTCGATCACCAAGTCCACATCAAAATCCCCAATGCGAGCACGCGGATAATCTACGTGGTACTCAAGCCCAGGACGGCCTGAGAAATCAACGACCACCCGTGATAGCGCTTCATCCAATGGCACATAAGCATGTCCGTATCGACGCACACCTTTTTTATCTCCCATGGCTTTACTAAATGCCTGGCCTAATGTGATACCAGCATCTTCAACGGTATGGTGTGCATCAATGTGAAGGTCGCCTTTCGCTTTTAAAGAGATATCAAACTGCCCGTGACGCACGACTTGATCAAGCATATGATCTAGAAAAGGAATTCCGCTATCAAGATCAGCTTTCCCACTACCATCTATTTTTAACTCCACAGAGATCTGGGTTTCTAAAGTATTTCGTTCAATTTTTGCTGCACGTGAGGCCATAGCAATTCAATATGTGATTACAGTTTTATTAGGAATGTGATTGTAGTGCTAAATTATACCTCAAGCCAGAAGGTCACTGGACCATCATTAGTCAACGTCACTTGCATATCTGCACCAAAAACACCTTGTTGAGCCAAGCTATATTCAGTTTTCGCATGGCCAATTAGTTGTTCAAATTGCTTTTTCCCCTCTTCAGCAGATACATTTTTACCAAAGCTGGGCCTGTTTCCACGTGCAGTATCGGCTACCAGGGTAAATTGTGGAACGATGATTAACCCGCCATCAATATCCAACAAGCTAAGATTCATCTTATCAGCATTATCCGGGAATATTCGGTAATTTAAGATTCGCTCTAACAAACGCTTGCCCTTATCATCAGTATCTCCACGCTGCACTGCCACCAAAGCAACAATCCCACGCTGAATTTTTGCTATACACTGGTCATTAATCAGCACTTGTCCAGCTGAAACCCGCTGTATTAGCCCTATCATGAATATTTGTCGGCTAGCTGATTGGTGGCTTCAATTAAAGCGCTGACGATTTCTGGCTCACTTGCTGAATGTCCACTGGTTGGGGCTATATAGTAATTTGCCTCAGGCCAAGCTTGGTGAAGAGCATATGCTTGATTAATTGGGCAAACCACATCATATCGGCCATGGATAATATAACCAGGGATATTGCGTAATGATGGTGCATTTCGAAGCAATTGATCCTGCTCTAAATAAGAGTTATTCATAAAATAATGACACTCAATTCTTGCAAGACTTAACGCAACATCACCACTAGCGAAATGATCAGTTACGCTCTTCTTTGGATGCAGAGTAGAAGTACGGCCCTCCCAAATTGACCATTCACGTGCCGCTTTAAGCCGCTCTTGTTTATCCTCACTAACTAATTTACGGTAATAAGCTTGCACCATATTACTACGCTCTTGTTTAGGTATGATGGCTTCGTAATCGTGCCAATATTCAGGAAACATCTCGCTTGCGCCATGCTGGTAGAACCAACGAATATCATCAGGACGGCACAGGAAAATTCCACGAAGCACTAACCCCAGTATTCTATTCGTGTGTGTCTGTGCATAAGCGAGGCCTAAAGTAGAACCCCAGGACCCGCCAAAAACCACCCAATTTTGTATATTCAATTCGCGTCGTATGGTTTCAATATCCGAAATTAAGTGCTGGGTTGTATTTTCCTGCAAACTTGCATGTGGCTTAGACCTTCCTGACCCACGTTGATCGAAAAGTATAATTCGGTATTTTTCTGGATCAAAGAACCTTGGATGGTAACTTTCACAACCCGCTCCAGGACCACCGTGTAGAAAAACGGCTGGAATACCATAAGGATTGCCGTATTCAGCAACCCATAATTCATGGCCGCCAGATACTGTTAGATAAAATTCCTTGTTCGAGGATATCTCAGGATAAAGTGTTAACATTTGTGTCATTCAGTTTTTGAGTTAATTGCATGCAATATACAAAACCACCTAAATCACTATTACACCTAGCCGGCAAAGCTATCGCTGATTATGAAATGATCCAGCCTAATGACCGTGTACTGCTTGGGCTTTCTGGCGGGAAAGATTCATTAAGTCTTTTACATATTTTATTACATCTGAAAAGTCATGCACCGATTTCTTTTGATGTTGGCGTGATCACTGTTGACCCTCAATCAGAAGCATTTGATCCCTCGCCACTAAAAGCATATTTAAAATTATTGAGAGTGCCATATTTTTATCGATCGGAGCCTATTTTAGATTTAGCTGACAAACATATGGACAATAAATCTTTTTGTTCATTCTGCTCTCGTATGAAGCGCGGCATTATTTACAGCACTGCTAGAAATGAAAACTACAATGTAATCGCGCTTGCACAACATTTAGATGATCTTGCAGAAAGTTTTTTAATGTCTGCTTTTCATGGTGGCAAACTAAATACAATGAAAGCAAACTATATTATTGATGCTGGAGATTTGCGGGTGATCCGTCCATTAGTCTATGCTCGCGAACGACAGACCAAAGCGTTTGCTCACGAAGCAAAATTGCCTGTGATAACAGAAAACTGCCCAGCATGTTTTGATATGCCAACGCAGCGTTTTTATTTTAAACAGTTGTTAAATAACGAAGAGAAAAACAATCCTGGCGTATATAAAAGTTTGTTATCTGCAATGCGACCACTAATCAGCAAAAATAATACTAGCGATCAAGCGACCAATTAAAATTCTAAATATACTGAAGCTTTGAGTACTATACTAACCAAATTAAGCTTACGCTTATTATCTTTATTTTCTCTCAGCACCCACCATCGCATAGGCAAACTATTAGGTTATTTACTTTTCATCTTTAAGAATAGAAATAAACATATTGCACAAGTAAATATTGGCATATGTTTCCCTAACCTCAGCGCAAAAGATAAAGAAAAATTATTAAGAAATTCCTTAGAAGAGAACGGCAAAACACTGCTAGAATGTTTTTGGCTATGGAAACATCCGCAGCAAGTATTAAGCTCTTTACTTGGCAGCATAGAGAATCAGCATTTACTCAAGCGAGCTTCATCGCAAGGTAGCATCTTTGTCACACCCCATTTCGGCTCATGGGAATTTATAGGTTTACTTACAGCTTCAAGTAGCGATCTACTCATCTTATACGCGCCACCTAAATCTAAACAGGTAGGGTTGCTTTCATACCAAGGTCGAGGTAGTACTGGCGGCACTGTCATTAGTACTGATGAATTAAATGTAAAACATATGATTCGTCATATTAAAAATGGGGGAAGCGTAGGGATATTGCCCGATCAGGTTCCTGATGGTAATGGCGGTGTTTATTCTGCTTTTTTTAAAAGAAAGGCTTACACTAGTACCTTAGTTTGCAAGTTAGCTAAAAAATTACAATGTCCCGTGGTATTTTGTTATGCCCTAAGAAGCAACGAAATTCCATTAAAATATAATGCTTACTATTATGATGCCCCCAATGAAATATATAGCGACGATATTTCATTGGGTACAGATACTTTAAATAAATGTATTGAAAAATTTATTCGCGCTGCACCTGAACAATATATATGGGGTTACAAAAGATTCAAGAGGCCTGCAGCTGATGACAATTATCCTTATTAAAGCCTCTTGCTAAGTCATTTTTTTTGCAACAATCATTGCCTGATTACGCCAACCTTTTTGTTTGTCGCCTTGCGCACCCTCTTCACGATAAACTAATACTTGCATCCCTTTACAAAAATTCAATAATTCGTTTTTGGCTAATAAGAAATCTGGATTTGTTGGACCAGTATCATCAACTTTATCTGCACTGAAGGTTTGATAAAATAATATTCCCCCAATATATAGAGACTCGCATAGTGCTTTGAATGTTGGCCGATGCAAGAATTGCGAGACGACGACGACATCATAGCTATTTTTCTCTGGAGGCTGTTGCTCTACATCGACCTCACGGGTAACAATATTTAAATTATTTTCTTGCGAATATTTGCTTAATTTATCTAAAGCTGTTGAAGATATATCCCAAGCATTAACTGTAAGATTACTTTGTGCTAGCAGAATTGCGTTCCCCCCCATACCGCATGCCAAGTCTAAAGCCCTGCCACTTGCAGGTAATAAATAAGCATTTTCAACAACAACGCGACTGGCTTTTGCCTGTTTGCAATCTTGTTGAGAATAAATTTTATTCCATTTATCTGCCTTAGTAGTAGGCATTTAACGCCGCCAAAATACTGGTGTAAATATTACTAGCAATGTGAATATCTCAAGACGGCCTAATAACATACCCAGGCATAAGACAATTTTACTAAAATCATTTATTGTTGAATAATTATTCGCAACCTCTCCAAGACCTGGACCCAGATTGTTAAGTGTCGCAGCTACCGCAGAATATGCAGTTACCTGGTCTAAACCTGTTGCTAGTAACAATAGCAGCATGACAATAAACACAGCAATATAAGCAGATAAAAAACCCCACACCGCCTCTATGATTCTATTTTCTACCGGCTTCTTACCAAGCTTTACTGCGAATTGAGCATTAGGGTGTATAAGACGCATTATTTCACGCATTCCTTGCTTGAATAGAAGCAGTATCCGAATCACCTTCATACCACCACCAGTAGAGCCTGCACATCCTCCAATAAAGCTAATCATTATTAATAGAACTGGTAATAATGTTGGCCACACAGAAAAATCAGTAGAGGTAAAACCTGTTGTCGTCCCCATCGACACTACTTGAAAAATTGATTTTGTGGCTAATGCCAGCCACTGAGGATTTGCATGGTGCATATAAAGAATAAAAAACGTGCCAACACTGACCAGTGTTAATGTAGAGATATACATTTTAAATTCAGCATCGCGCCAGTAATACAACATGGAACGATTACGCCATACTATAAAGTGCAATCCAAAATTAGCACCCGAAGCAAGCATAAAAACGATAGCTACCCACTCTATTGCTGTACTGTTGAAGTATTGAATATTTTGATCGTGTGTTGAAAACCCACCAATAGCAATAGTTGAAAAGCTATGGCTGATTGCATCAAATACACTCATCCCCGCAGCCCAGTAAGTAAACGCGCATGCTACTGTCAACGATAGATAGATATACCATAGCGCTTTTGCTGTCTCTGTTATACGTGGGGTTAATTTACTATCTTTAACAGGGCCTGGAGTTTCTGCACGGTATAACTGCATTCCACCAACACCCAACATGGGCAGTATCGCGACGGCTAAAACAATTATTCCCATTCCGCCCAGCCATTGTAATTGCTGACGATAAAACAGTATTGAATACGGCAGCGTATTTAATTCTGTTAACACCGTAGCGCCCGTTGTTGTTAACCCTGAGATTGATTCAAACAACCCATCAACCACTGAAATATGTATTGCATCAGACAACAATAATGGCAAAGATCCAAATGCTCCTAGCACGGTCCAAAATAAAACCACAATAATAAATCCATCGCGGAGACGTAAATCACCATGGTGCTTGTTATATGGCAACCACAGTAAAAAGCCAGTTAATAACGTTGCTATGAACGAATTTCCAAAACTATTGTAGACATCAACTTCTCCGTAATACATGCCCACTAACAAAGGTGGCAACATAGTAATGCTAAACAACATTAATAGCTGGCCTAAGATACGTTGAATGACAGTACGTTGCATACTAGTCTTTAATTACTTATACAAATGTTGCACTGACCTGAAACATTTTTTCTACGTCTCTGACTTTGTCTTTATCTGCTAAAAACATTATGACGTGATCTTCAGATGCAATGATTAAATCTGGCTTAGAGATAAGCACCTCTTCTTCTCTAACAATAGCGCCTATTGCAGCACCTCTAGGTAACTTTAGTTCAGATATTTTGCGGCCTACTACTTTTGATGTGTTGGCATCACCATGAGCCACTGCTTCGATAGCTTCCGCTGATCCTTTACGCAAAGAATGTACCGCAACTACATCACCACGACGTATATGTGCAAGCAAAGCACCAATTGTCACTTGTTGAGGTGATATGGCAATGTCAATCATGCCGCTTTCAACCAGTTCCACATAACTAGGTCGATTAATTAACGACATTGTTTTCCTTGCACCTAAGCGCTTTGCAAGCATAGCTGACAAAATATTCGCTTCATCATCATTGGTTAGTGCACAGAAAACATCAACGCTGTCAATATTCTCATCAACTAGCATATCTTCGTCAGCTGCATCACCATATAAAACAATTGTCTTATCTAATGTTTCTGATAATACACGCGCACGATCTGCATCACGCTCTATCAGTTTTACTCGAAAATGTGGCTCTAAAATTTGTGCTAGTTGTGAACCAATATTCCCACCACCAGCAATTAGCACTCTACGATTAGGCTTGTCTAATCCTTGCAGCATAGTTGTAACATTTTTTGCCTGTGCGCCAGATGCAACAAAAAACAAATCATCTCCGACCTCTATAATAGGGTCATCTTCTATGCTCAACGTTTCTTGTTCACGATACATTGCAACAATTGAAGTCTCCATTGTTTTCATGCCATCAAATATCTTACTAATTGCTTTACCTACTATATGGCTGTTTGCATTGGCTTTAATCGCTACCAACTGAACTTTTCCATTAGCAAAATTTAACACTTGTAGAGCTCCTGGATGCTCAATTAAATTTTGCACATATTTAGATACAAGTAACTCTGGGCTGATTAATACATCAACTGGAAGTGCCTCTTGTACAAATAAGTCCTTATAGTCGAGATAGTCTGCCGTGCGAACACGTGCAATTTTAGTAGGTGTGTGAAACAAGGTGTATGCTACCTGGCACGCAACCATATTGGTTTCATCACTATTGGTTAAAGCGACTATCATATTGGCATCACGCGCACCGGCCTGCTCTAAGATACTTGGGTAAGAAGCATGTCCCGTGATTGTCTGCAAGTCGGCTCGGTCTTGGATTTCTCGTAGCACCTTAGGGTTACTATCGACCAGTGTAATATCGTTAGACTCATTAGCCAGACTTAGTGCTAATGATCCACCTACTTGACCCGCGCCTAGAATTATTATCTTCATTTATATTACGAGGTAAAATTTGGCTCGAATTGTAACTTCAATTGCAGCTAACAAACACCGTTAACTGGAATCTTTTGAACCTATGCCTAATGATCGTAATTTTCTATATAGATGAGTTCGCTCCATTCCGACCAATTCTGCAAGTTTACTTACGCTACCCTCGACTCTCTTGAGTTGATGCAATAAATATTGCTTTTCAAATGCTTCTCGGGCCTCACGTAGCGGCATATCCAATAAACTTTCAACGATAGCAGCCTTGTTTTCCGTTTCAGTCGATCTATTTGAGAATACCCGTTTAACGTCTTCTACACTTATTTCTTCATTATCTCCCGTCACTAGTAACTCTTGAATTATAGTTTTAAGCTCAGAGATATTGCGTGGCCACTGATAATGTAAGAATGCATTTTGAGCCGCAATCGAACACTTCCTATAGTTATAGTTATCACTGGCACATAAATTATCAATTATATAGCTAACTAATTCTGGGATATCCTCACTATGGTTTCTCAATGCCGGAACACTAATACGTGTCATAGATAAAGTCTGTTGTAGCTCATTTAATGCAGCTGATGTGTTTGACAAAATCGATACAATGACCTTAACGTTAAAGCGCTTAAATACCTGTACGGCGGATAACTGATGTAATAAATCTGTAAATCTTTTTTGTACCACAGGGTTTATCTGATCAACATTTTGAAAAAAAATGGTCCCATCTTGTGCTAGCTTGATTGAATCAATTAATTCAGTTTTAAGCTTAGACCAATTTGATTCTTCTACCGTATTTATATCGAACTGTTCGTTACTTACCATTACAAATGGATTGCCAGCACGCTCACTTTTTTCATGTATGTAACGCGCTATAGTATATCGACCTACGCCTTCCTCACCAGAGATAAGTAAATTAGTATTAACTTGAGCGCAGCGTTCACAAATTTCGAATAGCTTTTTCATCACAGCGCTTGAGCCTACAGGCGTGACGTAATTTTTATTCACATTTCTAGCGATAGCGCTTACATCTTCCTGTACATCCCTACTATCAAGTGCTTTACGAATTGTTTGAATTAATTTTGCAGTGGTTAGTGGTTTTTCAACAAAAGCATATGCGCCTAGCCTTGTTGCTTCTACAGCTGTATCTACCGTGCCATGGCCCGACATCATCACTACTGGGCAATGTAATACTTTATTATCCTTCCAATCTTTTAATAAGGTAATTCCATCCTCATCTGGCATCCAAATATCTAACAAAACTAAATCATATTCTGACTGAGTTATTTGTTGGCGTGCACTGGCTGCCGTTTCTGCAGCGCTCACCCTATAGCCCTCGTCAGTTAAGATATCACTGACCAAACCACAAATATCTGGCTCATCGTCTACTACTAGTATTCTTTCAGTATTCACCTATTTTCTACACTCAATTTGGTTTTCTCTCTCTTTACACCATAATCATACAGGGGAAAACGTATATTAATCGCAGCACCACCTTGTTTTTGGTTGGTAGCTCTAATTACACCATTATGTTCTTCTATAATTTTCTTTACTATGGCCAAACCCAAGCCATTTCCCTTTGGCTTAGTAGTCATATAGGGGTCAAATACACGTCCTAACAAATCTTTAGGGAAACCGGGCCCATTGTCAGCAATTTCCATTCCAGCATATTTTGCATTAGTAAATTCAAACGGAAATGTATTAATAGTTAAAATACATTTTTTGCCTTCAGGCATAGACTCAATCGCATTTTTAATTAAATTGTGGATGACTTGGCGAAGCCTAACGGAATCTCCACGTATATTTAGTGAGTTAGCATCTAACCCCAACTTTATACTTACATTTTTTTGATCGCCCTTATATAACTCAACAGTATCAAATACCAAGCTATTTAAATCCAATGGCTTAGGTTCCATAGTCGGCATACGCGCATAGTCAGAAAAATCATTAACCATTGACTTCATCGATTCCACTTGTTGAACAATTGTATGCGTTGCTCGATCTACTATCTCTGATTGTTCAGAGGCTAAGTTCGGTAACAATTTTCTACGTAGCCGCTCAGCTGAAAGCTGTATAGGTGTAAGCGGGTTCTTAATTTCATGCGCTAGACGTCTAGCAACCTCTCCCCATGCTGAGTCTCTTTGTGCTTGTAATAGAGTAGTTACATCATCAAATACAAGCACACATCCGCGTTGCGACTCTTCTTCGCTCGGCAATTTTACTGTCTTACATAGGATTGTTTTTCTACCTTGCGGTGTAAACACTTCCATTTCTAATTGCCATTCTTCAGATGACTCTCTAATTTTACTTGCAACTAATGTACAAAAATCTTTCATAAAGCTATGTGTTGTTCCAATTTGTACAAACTGTTTGCCGATAAATTGGTTCATATTGATATGAAATATTTCACTTGCCGCAGCGTTAATTGTTTTAAGTGCAAAAGAACTATCTAAGCTCAACACCCCAGAAGATAAGTGTTCTAATATGGTTTGCAAATAAGTGTGTTGGTTTTCAATAATGCGTTGGTTGATGATAGTGGTGTCGCGTGCAACTGTTAGTCGCTCAGTCATCCTATTAAATGAGGCGACTAACATGCCCAAGTCATCCTGTTGTCTCACTGGAAGTTTTTTGTGGTACTGACCCGCAGCAACTGCTTTAGTACCTTCAGCAAGTTCTTGTATTGGTGCTACTAATACCCTCGACCAATAAAATGCAGCAAATACAGCAAATAAAGCCCCTAATGCAAGAACTAGAGTTAACACAAGTATAAAGTTTTGTTTAAGTGGTGTACGCAGATAAATTAATTCATTGTATTGGCCAAAAGCAGCTTGCACATTACCAGCCAAATTTCCTATTCGGTCTGATACAGGATATAAAAATTGAAGTAGTCTAGTTTCACCTGCCGCAGAGTCAGATGGCACTGGATAAACCATTCTGATTTGCAATCCCGCTTCGGTTGTTGGATCTAATGCAACATAGCTTTCGCCCTGCAACACGAGTTGCAAAACACTTTCGCCGGGGAGTTGCGGTACAGCAGCACTTGGCTCAGCGTTACCAGATGCAACGATGCGATTATTCGAATCAAACAATGCAATTTCTGCTGCACCAGTGCTACCAAGTAAGTCATTAATTAGTAACGTTGCGTTAAATGGTTCTGCGTCTATGAACTGTAATACTAATGGTTCAGCTTGCTGACGTAATGTTCTTATATGCAAATCAAGTGAGGAACGACTTAAATCTACGGCATCTTGCAATGCATTTTCAACCTTCACGTCAAACCAACTATCAACGCCGCGTTCTAATAGCCAAATAGAGAAGGTGTATACTATAAATACTGGCGTGCTAGCAGTAAGCACAAACAATAATACTAATCGTAATGTTAGTTTTGCCCCCGGAGCTTGTCGTCTTAAACGCCTTACTAAACGTCCAATGTTGTAAATGATTAGTGCAATAAACACAGCCAGCAACGCTGTGTTTATTGGAAGCAACCACTTATGCAGGCGACCAAAATAGGCAACACTTTGTGTTGCATCAGCCATTAGTAAGATAGCCGCAATTAATGCGGCAAACATGATGGCTAACAGCCATCTTTCACGGACTAAAACCTTCCTTACATTGGCCATACTGTCCATCCACTTGATGGTCGCCAACTAGAAGATACATAACTTTTTATGCGCAGAGGCAAGGGGAGCTTTTCTGAAAGCAGTCGTGCTCTTGCTCTAATATAATACTCATGTTTTACATCTAATGAATCAATACTGGCTAGCTCAGCATTGTGAATTTTTCTTTGATAGTAAAATGCAGAATACAGGTCAGGAAAGCTCCGCTCCTTGTGACTACCCATTTCAATCATTACGAACTGTTTTGACAGAGCATGATATTTTACTCGAAACTCTCTAAACAGATTATTGACTAGCGGATCAAGCCAGTAGAGGCTTTCCTGACGAAGCTCAACCTCCAGAAGAAATGACATCTCAATACCGTTTCTAAGTGCTTCTTTGACCTTATCGCTTAATCCATAGTGGATCTCACAATCGACTCTTATTTTTTTATCAACTACACTGGATGATAAGTCATTGACGCGAATACCTTTTTCTGCCCATGCTGATGTGCAGCATAATGCTATTGAGAAAATAAATAGGAAACTCGGTAGAGAGAGTAGGCGCATTATTGTTTTTCCTGCTCAGGATAGTTCTATCTTGCCAAAATTCGACATCAGTGTCTTGAAATATACACTTATACCTAGTTAGAAGCCCTAATTGATGGTTTCACCAAGCTTTTGATTTTTCAGCTGATTTGAATTCGCGAAATCTGCTGCGGATACACGTTTACCACCCTCAGGAACTAATTCTGTTATGACCAAATTACCCTTACCAGTAATTACAACTATCCCTGATTTACTGGCTTCAAATACCATTCCTGGCAGAGATTTAGTTGAGGTTATTGGTTCAGCTAAATATGCTTTAGTTATACGCAGCCTGCGCCCATTAAATCTAGTATATGCGCCTGGCCATGGGTGAAATGCTCGAACTTTTCTCCATATTAGTTGCGCGGATTCGCTCCAATCGATTAAACCATCATTTTTTTTAAGTTTTGAACAATAGCTTACGAGCAAAGGGTCTTGTGGTTTAGGCTCAGTCGCCTTTTGTGACACTAGATTAATTGCTTCGAGAATGATTGATCCTCCAAGTTTGGCCAATTTATCATGCAAACTTTTAGCATTATCATTATCAAGTATGGGGCATTCCGCTTGTAGCCATATCTCCCCGGCATCCATAGCCTGCTGCATCTGCATAATTGTAATCCCACTTACCCTATCGCCAGCCAAGATAGCATGCTGAATGGGAGAAGCCCCACGCCACTTAGGAAGCAAGGATGCATGTATGTTTAAACATCCCATTTTTGGTAAATTCAACAGCTTTTGAGAAAAAATTTGCCCATATGCCGCCACCACTAGTAAGTCTAAATTTAGCTTTGATAATTCATTTATATCTTCATCAGAATTTACGTTTTCCGGTTGAATTACACGCACATTTCGTGAAGTTACTGATTGTTTAACAGCACTTTTTGAGATTTTACGGCCACGGCCTGATTTTCGATCTGGCTGTGTAATTACTGCTACCAGTTGATGATGACTATGCATAATTGCCTCAAGCGCAGGTACCGCAAACTCAGGTGTTCCGGCATACGCAATGCGTAAACTTTGCATGGTCAATATATAATCAAAGGAAAATGCTAAATCTTAAATAGCGTTAGATTTGTGTTTCGTGCTAGAGAGTTCGCCTGATTTTTCAAGTTTAACCAGTTTTTTCTTAATACGCTGTCTTTTCAATGGCGATAGATAATCAACAAATAATTTGCCCTGAAGATGGTCCATTTCGTGCTGGATACACACCGCAAGCAAATCATCCGCCTCTAACTCAAATGACTCACCATTTTCATTAAGTGCTTGAATTTTAACCTTTTCTGCCCGGGTCACATTTTCATAAAAACCGGGAACTGAAAGACATCCCTCCTGCATTTCTTCACTGCCATCGGACTCAAGGATTTTAGGGTTGATCAGGCATAGGGGCTGATTTTTATCATCAGATACGTCTATAACAATTACATCAAGTTGAATGTTGACCTGAGTGGCTGCCAAACCGATTCCAGGGGCCTGATACATAGTTTCGAACATATCCTTCACCATTTGTCGCACTTGATCGTCCACCTGAGTAACAGGACGTGCTTTAAGCCTTAATCTTGGGTCAGGAAAGTGTAATATTTCAAGCAGTGCCATTGAGTTATTAAAGTTGATTAAACAAGTTTCGCTTTGTTAAATAAATTTCTTAGGTCTACAATTCAGATCTTAACTATCGCTAATATTTTAAACCATCGTAAAGTCCAATGCGCAAATATCTTAATAGAATTTATACTTTATCACCTCTTTTACTAGGTCTATTGCTTGTATCTTCAGGATGTAGCACAACACCTAATGAACCTGATACCAGCAAAGAAATGGTAGAAGAAGCCATAGTCATGGAAGAGGAAAAACCTACAACAGTCGTCTACGAAGTTGATAATGCTGATGATGTTGACGTACAAAACCTTCCCACATCACCTCAAAATAACCAAGCAACTTTAAAAGCTAGTGCACCAGAGCAATACGTGGTGCAAAAAGGTGACACCTTGTGGGATTTATCTAATCAGTTCCTCAATCAACCATGGTACTGGCCAGAGATTTGGTACATGAACCCGCAGGTACAGAACCCACATCTGATATACCCGGGTGATGTTATCAATGTATTTTATGTAGGAGGTAAACCTTACATCACTGTTAATGGCGATAATAGAGTATCGGGTATTGAGCGGCTCTCACCAGTAATGCGCGGGGAGCCAATTGAAGCATCCCAGAAAGTTATTCCTATTCAAATTATCGAACAGTTTTTAACTAGACCGCTTGTTGTTAGCCTTGGAGAGTTAGAATCTTCACCTCATATTGTTGCCTCTAAAGATGGTAGATTGGTTTATGGCGCTAATGATCTTGTCTATGTTAGAGATGCGGGACATTTAAAACTAGATAGCGTATATAACGTCTACCGCCCAGGCAGCGCTTTTAATGACCCAATAACCAATGAGCTCATAGGCTATGAAGCTATTCATGTTGGTGACGGGAAGTTAACTAAAGAAGGTGAACCTGCTTCACTTTATCTTACAGATGCAAAGCGAGAAATTTTACGTGGCGACCGAATCATTGAAGTTGATAACATAGACGCCGATAGCTCATTGTATCCGCGCGAGCCTGATAAAGATGTTAATGGCCACGTTATTTACCTGCATGACGCAATATCACAAGTTGGCGCATATCAAATAGTAGTCACCAACATTGGTACTCAACATGGTATTGAAAAAGGGCACGTTCTAGCAATCAGTAGAGCTGGTAATACTGTAGTCGACCCTTATGCTGAAGAGACACAAGATGAAATGGTTGCATTGCCTAATGAGCAAACTGCAGATGCTATAGTTTTTCGTGTATTTGAGGGAATAAGCTACTTATTCATTCTAGACGCAAATCGCCCTGTTAGAACTGGAGACATTGTTACATCACCTTGAAAAATTTCATGGTTTGAATGTGCGTTAAGCTCTTCCAAGGGTAAAGTCAACTAAGCTAAGTTCCTCTAAAATATTAGAGGAACTTACATGAATGAATTAGAACACTGGCTAAAACTGTCTCATATACCTGGCATTGGGCCAAAAACCTTTAATTACTTACTAACTAAGTTTCCTAACCCAAGTATAATATTCTCCTCCTGTTATAAAGAGCTCGTAGGAAATGATGTGCCCAGACATGTGGCGAAGGCCATCATTAGTGCTAGCTCTAAAAGCTACCACAGTGACATTCACTGGCTTAAATCAAATCCTAAAAATCACATTATTTTATCTTCCCAAGCTAACTATCCAAAGTTACTTAAGCAGATATATATTCCTCCTCCTATTCTTTATGCAAGTGGCGACGTAACGTTATTAAATGGAAAGTCATTCATCTCCATTGTCGGGGGGAGAAAAGCAAGTTCTTTAGGCAAGTCTTTAGCATACGAGTTTTCAGCACAACTTGCGGAATCAGGTGTCTCCGTTATTAGTGGATTGGCACGTGGTATTGATAAACAGGCACACCTTGGGGCATTAAGTGTAAAGAGTGGTACTACCGTTGCGGTACTGGCTAATGGTCTGGATACAATTTACCCTAGTGAACATCAAGAACTAGCGGATAACATTATTTCTAGAGGTCTGTTACTGTCAGAGTTTCCGCCAGGCGTAAAACCCTTACCCCAGCACTTTCCAAAGCGTAATAGAATTATAAGTGGTCTTAGTCTAGGCACAATAGTTATTGAAGCTGCTGAGAGAAGTGGCTCTTTAATTACTGCACAGTCGGCGCTTGAGCAGAATCGGGAGGTATTTGCAGTACCAGGCCCGGTAAATAACCCTCTTAATAAAGGATGCCATAACCTTATCCAGCAAGGAGCCAAACTAACGACTTCCATTGGAGATATATTTTCTGAATTACCGATTATGAATCGTTCAAATTCACCAACAAAAATTAGTACAAAAAACCATCAGGTCAAACTAGGCGAAGTTGATAAATTACTCTGCTTCCTGGAGTACACCCCTATGACTATTGAGTTAATTATTGAAAAAAGTGGATTGACCCCGGAACAAGTTTCCTCCATGCTGACAGAGTTTGAAATCGGCGGTCAGGTAGTATCTGACGCCTTTGGTCACTATATTCGCGCTTAAGCTACGGGTTTTAATTAAATGAAAGAAAATGTTCTTGATGTCTTAACTTACATGTTTGAAAGCTACTTCGAAGAAGCTGACGCCATGTTTAATCGTGAGGCGTTATTAGAAGAGTTAGTAGAAGTGGGCTTTGATCACGGCGATGTTGAGAAGGCCTTTAATTGGTTAGCCGATCTCCCTACTTCAAATGATGACCTAGAGCTTAAGTCTCCTGTGTCAGGTTCTACAAGGGTCTATAATCCTTGGGAACTGAAAAAACTTGATACCGACTGTCAAGGGTATTTGTTGGAGCTGGAGCAAATGGGCATTTTAACTGCTGCTAGCCGAGAGCTTGTTATTGATAGAGTTATGGCTTTGGAAGCAGATGAGATAAATATCGAACAACTTAGATGGGTATGTCTAATTGTGTTATATAACCTCTCTGGCACTGATGTGCCATATAACTGGTTAGAAGACGTTATTATGGACTTATCCTCATCTCACATTCATTAAAAGTACAAGTCACTTTTTTACATCTGTAGTTCCAAAATGGGTAAGAACCTAGTCATCGTAGAGTCGCCGGCAAAAGCCAAGACGATCGAAAAATACTTAGGCAAAGATTTTAGTGTGTTGGCATCATACGGACATGTACGGGATCTCGTGCCTAAAGAAGGTGCTGTCGATCCTGAAAATCAATTCGCAATGAAATTTCAGCTAATTGAGCGTAATGAAAAACATGTCACAGCGATCAGTAAGGCACTAAAAAAATCAGATGCATTATACCTCGCAACTGACCCCGACCGTGAGGGCGAGGCTATTTCGTGGCATTTATATGAATTACTAAAAGAAAGGGGACTACTTGATGAGAAAGAGGTCCATCGAGTTGTATTCCACGAAATCACAAAATCTGCAGTACAAGATGCCATAGAAAATCCACGCGAGCTAGCAAACGATTTAGTTTATGCACAACAAGCCAGACGAGCATTAGATTACTTGGTTGGCTTTAATTTATCTCCTTTATTATGGAAAAAAATTAAACGCGGCTTATCAGCAGGGCGTGTTCAAAGCCCGGCATTACGATTACTTTGTGAACGCGAAGATGAGATTGAAAAATTTGTTGCTCAAGAATATTGGACAATAGAAGCGGACTGTAAAAAAGAAAAGCAACCTTTCCATGCAAAGCTAACTCATTACAAAAAAGATAAGCTTGACCAATTTGATATTAATACCGAAAAATTAGCGCAGGCTACACACAAAGCATTAACTAAAGCCGCTGATGGCAATCTTACAGTTGGCAAAGTAGATAAAAAAGAAAGGCGTAGAAATCCTACTGCTCCTTTTATTACCTCAACATTGCAACAAGAAGCTATTCGTAAACTACGCTTCTCAGCACAAAAGGCGATGCGCACTGCACAGCAACTTTATGAAGGTATTGATTTAGGGTCAGGTCCGGTTGGTCTTATCACTTATATGCGTACTGATTCCGTGATTTTAGCTAAAGAAGCCGTCGAGGAAATCCGTGGATTGATCAGTGATCGTTATGGCAAGGATTCACTGCCCGCAACTCCGCCAACATATAAAACAAAATCCAAAAATGCCCAGGAAGCTCACGAAGCTGTTAGACCTACTTCTGCTTTGCGCCTGCCTGAAGATATAAAAGAATTTCTAAGTGCAGAGCAGTACAAGTTATATGACTTAATTTGGAAGCGAACTGTTGCTAGTCAAATGACTCATGCAACTTTGAATACAGTTGCGGTAGAATTACACTGCGGTAATGAAGATAATATTTTCCGAGCTTTAGGCTCTTCAATCAAAGACCCTGGCTTTATGGTTGTTTATCAAGAGGGTGCGGACGATAAAACTCCGGATACTGGCGATGAAAAATTATTACCTGCAATGGAAGTTGGTGACGATATCAATTTAGAAGAGATTCGTTGTGAGCAACATTTCACTGAACCACCTCCGCGCTTTACCGAGGCAAGCTTAGTTAAAGCATTAGAAGAATATGGTATTGGACGACCCTCAACTTACGCCTCAATTATTTCGACTATTCAAAATCGAGAATATGCAGAAATAGAAAGTCGACGTTTTTTCCCAACTGACATAGGTCGATTAGTAACTCGTTTTTTAACGAAGCACTTTACTCAATATGTCGATTACGATTTCACTGCACGCCTTGAAGACGAACTTGATGAAATCTCACGCGGTGAGAAGGAATGGGTTCCAGTTATGGAATCATTTTGGAATCCGTTTGATGAGTTAGTAAAAGATAAAGAAGTATCTGTAACTCGTGAAGAAGCCATCGAGGCTCGCGAGTTAGGCGTACACCCAAAATCAGGCAAACCAATGAGTGTACGAATGGGTCGCTATGGCCCTTTCGTTCAAATTGGCACCAAGGATGACGAGGAAAAACCTAAATTTGCAGGTCTGCGTCCAGGGCAGAAAATGGATTCTGTCACCATGGAAGATGCGCTAGAATTATTTAAATTACCACGCGACTTAGGTGAAACTGAAGATGGAGAGAAAATCTCTGCCAATTTTGGTCGTTTTGGGCCATATGTTAAGTATGGCGCTAAGTATGCTTCAATTAAAGGTGAAGACCCCCATACAATCACTTTAGAACAGGCGCTTGAATTTATTGCTATTAAAAAAGAAGAGGATGCAAATAAATTTATTAAAGAATTTGAAGAGGATGGTATTCAGGTTCTTAATGGGCGCTATGGCCCCTATGTCACAGATGGCAAGAAGAATGCCAAAATACCGAAAGACGTTGAGCCTGATTCATTGACGTTAGAACAATGCAAAGAAATGATCGCCAAAGCGCCAGTTCGTAAAGCTCGGCGCAAGACTGCTAAAAAGAAAAAATCTTCCTAGTCTATTTACAAATATTTGTTGATGACTTCTTCATCGCAAGACCAAGCAATTTCTGTACTAAACAATCATGGTGTCATTGCACACCAAACAGATACCGTTATTGGTCTCGCATGCCTGCCTATAGAAACACAACTACTACGCTTAACCCGAATTAAACAACGCGAATTACAAAAGAGTTTTATTTTACTAGCGTCGTCTATACAACATTTATATAAATATATTCAGGTTAGCGATAAAGAGCTAGACACCTTAAACACAGAGACTAAGCAACCTACTACATGGCTAGTCACGGCAAATGATCATGTTCCTTTGCAGCTAATTGGTGAAACAGGAAAAATTGCTGTACGCATTACTAACCATGTTGGTATTAAGTCAATCTGTGATTATGTTGGAGCCATAGCATCAACTAGCGCAAATATTGCCGGCCAACCAATCTGTAGTGACATCTATCATGCGCGCGCAGTCTTTGGGCCTAGCATCGATTACATTGATCAGAATCAAACGCCTGGAACCGCAAAATCGAGTACTATTATTGATTTATGCAGCAAGACCATCTTACGTAGGTAGAATTAAGTTATGCACAACGTTCCCATTTTATCCGACGTACTTAGTTACTTAGAATCTCTTCAAGACGATATATGTGACGCACTTTCCAAGATAGACGGAAATAAATTTTCACAAGATCAATGGACAAGAGAAGAAGGCGGCGGTGGGCGCAGCCGTGTTTTAAAAAATGGTTCTGTTTTTGAACAGGCTGGCGTGAATCTTTCCCGTGTAAGTGGCAGTCAATTACCAAAGGCTGCAACTACTCAACGCCCAGAGCTATCAGGGAGTAGTTTTGAAGCAGCGGGAGTTTCTTTAGTGTTGCATCCAAATAACCCATATGCCCCGACTAGCCATTGCAACGTTCGTTTTTTTCTTGCCCACCCTAAAGATAAAGATCCTATTTGGTGGTTTGGTGGCGGGTTTGATCTAACTCCATATTATGGTTTTGAGGAAGACGCTGTTCACTGGCATAGAACAGCCAAAAAAGCATGCGATCCTTTCGGCAACGATACCTATGCTAGATACAAAAAATGGTGTGACGATTATTTCTATCTCCCACATCGAAAAGAGCCGCGCGGTATTGGTGGTTTATTTTTTGATGACTTGAATGAACCAGATTTCGACACCAGCTTTTCTTTTCTACGCAGTGTTGGTGATCACTTTATCCCAGCTTACGTGCCTATTGTAGAAAAGCGTAAAGATTTATCTTTTACAGAGCGCGAGCGACAATTTCAGTTATATCGTCGGGGTCGATACGTAGAATTTAACCTAGTCTATGACCGAGGCACATTATTCGGCCTTCAGTCTGGCGGAAGAACGGAGTCGATCTTGATGTCGCTGCCCCCACAGGTGCGATGGGAGTATAATTGGCAGCCACAAAAGGGAAGCGCAGAAGCTGACCTATATGACAATTTCTTACACGCAAAAGATTGGTTAAATCTATAAGGACAACTTGGTGAGTTATTTTCCCAATAGCAGAATGCGACGAATGCGTTCAGCCACATTTAGTCGGACATTAATGCAAGAAAGTATATTGACAGCATCCGACCTCGTATACCCAATGTTTATCATTGAAGGCAATAACCAGCGTGAGGCAGTCGCTTCCATGCCTGGGATAGAGCGCGTGAGTCTAGACCAGTTATTAAAAGAAGCGGCCGACATAAGCCAACTTGGGATACCTGCCATTGCGCTTTTCCCCGTGACACCAGATGAAAGAAAATCACTGGGCGCTGAGGAAGCATACAATCCAGAAGGGTTAGCCCAACGTGCGGTACGTATGCTCAAATCAGAACTACCCGATCTTGGCGTGATAACAGACGTCGCATTAGATCCATTCACCATTCACGGACAGGATGGCTTAATTGATGATAATGGTTATGTGGTTAACGATGAAACAGTAGAAGTATTAGTAAAGCAAGCACTATCTCACGCACAAGCCGGTGCAGATATTGTCGCTCCATCAGATATGATGGATGGACGGATTGGAGCAATCCGCACAGAGCTTGAAGCACATGGCTTCGTTAATACTAAAATCCTCTCCTATGCAGCAAAATATGCCTCAAGTTTTTATGGGCCTTTTCGTGATGCTATAGGGTCCTCAACAAATTTAAGTGGTGGGAACAAATACAGCTACCAAATGGACCCGGCTAATAGCGATGAATCGTTAAGAGAGGTTCAGCTAGATTTAGATGAAGGTGCCGATTTGGTCATGGTCAAGCCTGGTATGCCTTACCTCGATATCGTACAACGTATAAAAATGGAATTTGGCGTTCCTACATTCGTCTATCACGTCAGCGGAGAATACGCGATGTTAAAAGCCGCCGCTCAAAATGGTTGGCTAGATGAAAGGTCATGTGTATTAGAAGCACTATTAGGCATGAAGCGTGCTGGTGCAGATGCAATCTTAACTTACTACGCTAAAGACGTGGCTACCTGGTTACGTACTAGATAATTTTCTACCAATGAATAAGTACGCCGTCATTGGTAACCCTATAAAGCACAGTAAATCCCCACAAATACATACTGCTTTTGCGCAGCAGGAAAACGTTAACATTGATTATCAACGCATCCAAGCTGATAAAAATAAATTTATCTCGACTGTTAATCAATTTGTAAAGGATGGGGGTTTAGGCCTAAATGTCACTATTCCATTTAAGGTCAAAGCTTATGAACAGTGCCTGCAGTTAAATAAATATGCAAAAGCCGCTCAAGCAGTTAATACCATTAGTTTCGACCCAAACACTGGTTGGCTAGGCGCCAACACCGATGGAATTGGATTACTAAAAGACTTAAAAAATAATCTTAATCTCCAGATAAGGGATAAAAATATACTCATCCTCGGCGCTGGCGGTGCAACACGAGGTATTCTTTTACCCTTACTAAAAGAAGCTCCGACACAAATCTTACTGGCAAACCGCACTATTTCTAAAGCAATTGATTTAGCGAATGCTTTTTCAAGTGAAGGCAATATTGACGGCTGTGGTTTTAAGGATATTGACACTCAAGCATTTGACGTGATTATTAATGCGACATCTGCAAGTTTAGACAACAACCTACCAGCCGTACCTGAAACCATTATAAGCACAGAGTCTGTTTGTTATGACTTAGCGTATAGTGATAAGCCTACGGCATTTATAGAATGGTCTAATAAATTGAATGCAAAATTATCCATCGATGGCATTGGGATGCTGATAGAACAAGCTGCTGAATCTTATTATATTTGGAGAAATTTTAGGCCAGATACAAAACCGGTATTTAAATTACTACGGCCAAAAAGTTGAAATTAAGAGCTCTCATGCATTCGTTTAACCTTTACATAATGGTTGGCCGAATAAGATAAGTATTCAATTTCTCGCTCACGTAATTTACGTACTTTTTTAGCAGGCCTTCCCATCCATAAGTATCCTCCATCAAGTTCTTTTCCATTTGTCACAAGAGAGCCAGCACCAACCATCGCATGTTTGTGCACGATAGCCTTATCAAGAATCACAGAACCAATACCGATTAAACAACAGTCCATCAATGTACACGCATGAAGCACTACTGAATGACCCACTGTAACGTCACTGCCAATCGTCATACTAGCACCGCCTGGACTGAACTCCCCATCATGACTAACATGCAAAATCGAACCATCTTGTATGTTAGTTCGTTCACCAATTGTAATGGTGTTGATATCTCCCCTAACAACTGACATTGGCCATATTGAACTATCAGCTCCTATTTCTACCTGGCCAATCACCAATGCGCTTTGGTCAATATAAGAAGACTTATGTATATTAGGAGTATGATTTTGAAAAGTTCTAATAGTCATAACGTGGTTAATTGATCTTGATGATTGGATTATTTATGGTAATGCTATCATGCTAGACATAAAGCAGATAATTACTTACGCAATATTATGCCTATAAAACAAAAGTTAACTGCATATTCCCACCTTATTCGTTTAAATAAACCTATAGGTATTTTTCTTCTTTTATGGCCCACACTTTGGGCATTGCTAATTGCTAGTGAGGGAAAGCCAGACTTAACAATTTTAATTGTATTTATACTTGGTGTATTTTTAATGCGCTCTGCTGGTTGTGCGATAAACGATTATGCTGACCAAAAATTTGATGCTGATGTAGAGAGAACAAGAAATCGCCCTATGGTCACAGGTAATGTGTCTTCCTTAGAAGCTATTTCAATTTTTCTTATATTAAGTCTCATTGCTTTCTTTTTAGTGGTCTTTTTTCTAAATAAGCTGACATTAATGTTTTCTTTAGTCGCCGTTGTATTAGCAGCTTCTTACCCGTTCACTAAACGTCTGCATTACTTACCGCAAGTTCATTTAGGTCTGGCATTTGCTTGGGCTGTCCCAATGGTATTCGTTGCACATACTAGTGCATTTCCGCCGCAATGGGGCTGGTTACTATTTATTGCGACCTTAATCTGGACAACTGCTTATGACACCATATATGGTATGGTAGACCGTAAAGATGACGTAAGAATTGGCGTTAAATCTACGGCTATTTTATTTGGCCCTGCTGACCGTACTATTATCGCCATATTACAAACCTTCGTGATACTGGCTCTAATATCAGTTGGTACACAAACTGATTTGCGCTATTGGTATTTTTGTAGTTTAGCTTTAGCCGCATTACTTTTCTTCTATCAACAAATACTTATTTATTCTCGAAGACCGTTTGATTGCTTTGACGCGTTTCTAAATAACAATTACGTCGGACTGGTTATATTTATAGGTATTGCTGCGAGTTATTGGTTACCTATTTAGTTCGCGCTATTGCATAGATACTGACTCGCTTAACACCTGCTTTTTTTAAACAGTAGCTAAGCTCATTTACGCTCGCTGCTGTTGTAACTACTTCGTCAAATATAATCACGTGGTCATAATCAATTTGGCTAGTTACTTTGAAAGCGTTCTTTACATTTTTTTTACGCTGATTCTTTAATTTGTTTGTTTGTGTTTGGGTATTTTTAGTTCGAAACACACAGTTAAGGCTATAGTCAAATTTTATTTCTTTTCTAAATAATTTAATCAACTCGAATACGGCATTAAACCCTCTTTGACGAACTCGCGCAGGATGACTGGGCATAGGTATTACAAGACCAGTTTTAGCAACAGCACTAAATTTATTAGCTGACAATTTTACTAATGTATGTGCATTTTGCCATTGATTAAAATATTTATAGTGTGAGATTAATTTATCGATAGGTGGCTGATACCAAAAATTAGCATGGGTAGCATCATAGTAAGGAGGTAATTGTTGGCACTTACCGCATATCTTAGTTACGCTCATTTCTGCTGCAATTGGTAGGCCGCAAATGCCACATAGCCTATTCTCAGAACACCAGGGCAAATAATGAATACAAGCATCACACACCCCAATTCCTCTATGATCATTGCTGCCACATACGCAGCATATCCATGGATATACTGTCCGGTTGATAACTTGGCCCCACTTGTAAAGTTTAACAACAGCTTTCATTTGACAAGTGCCTGTAGGTGTTTAGACTCCGGTACCTAAATATCTGATTGAGCAAATAGTAAATGACCAATAAAGCGTGGAGTAAACAAGAGGTTAGCGATATTTTCGCTAAGCCTTTTAATGACCTGTTATTTGAAGCACAAAGCATTCACCGCTCTCATCACAATCCAAACTCAATCCAAGCTAGCACCCTACTCTCAATCAAAACAGGCGCCTGCCCTGAAGATTGTGCGTATTGCCCTCAAAGCGCACGCTACGACACCGGTTTAGAGCGTGAACGCTTACTATCTCTAGATGAGGTCAGAGAAGCTGCACGTAACGCTAAACAACAAGGTGCAACTCGCTTCTGCATGGGAGCAGCCTGGCGTAACCCAACGGATAAGAACCTTGAAACAGTCATTGAGATGATTAAGGAAGTTCAATCGGAGCAACTAGAAACCTGCGTCACACTGGGGATGCTGACAGAAAAACAATCTAAGCGATTAGCCGATGTTGGCTTAGATTTTTATAACCATAATATAGATACCTCCCCAGAATTTTATGGCGAGATTATTACCACTCGTGATTATCAAGATAGATTAGACACCTTAAAGAATGTTCGAGAATCTGGTATTCATGTTTGTTCCGGCGGTATCCTCGGGATGGGTGAAAATCGTCAACAACGTGTAGGCTTGCTGCTTGAACTAGCAAATATGGATCCTCAACCTGAATCAGTACCTATTAACTTATTGGTACAAATTGAAGGAACGCCTTTATATGGCACCGATGAACTTGACCCTATAGAGTTTGTTCGCATGATTGCTGCAACGCGCATATTAATTCCCGAAACATATATACGATTATCTGCAGGCCGCGAATCAATGAATGATGCCATGCAAGCTCTGTGTTTTCATGCCGGCGCCAATTCAGTATTTTTCGGGGAAAAATTATTAACTGCTCCGAATCCTGATATCGATGAAGATACACGTCTATTTGACCGCCTAGGAATGAGTTTAGAAGCACAAGCGAGTCACTAGCCTCTTTATCGGTGCAAACTTCAGTATCAAAACAGTTAACTGAGCTAAAACAGCAAGACGCATATAGAAAACGTCGTCCGTTAGATAGCCCTCAAGGAGTTCAGGTCACTATAGATGGTCAATCATTTTTATCCTTTTGCAGTAATGATTATCTTGGGCTAGCTAACGACAAACGAATTTGCCAAGCAGCAACAGAAGCTATTTCAAAATTTGGGGTTGGCAGTGGCGCCTCCCAGCTTATTAGTGGTTACTCATCAGCACATGCATCGCTTGAAGAAAAATTAGCCGATTATCTTGGTTACCAACGTTGTGTTTTATTTTCTTCAGGTTACCTAGCCAATCTTGGTGTGATCTCTGCGTTTAGTTCCCGCCATCAATTAATTTTAGAAGACCGCTTAAACCATGCATCACTCATTGATGCTGCAAAATATGCTGGAAGTGTTTTAAAGCGCTACCATCACCGTGATATACAACATGCCAAAGATGTTTTAGAAGGTCACCAGTCATCATCACGTCTGATTGTCAGTGACGGCGTTTTTAGCATGGAAGGAAGCATTGCACCAATTGATCAACTTTATGAGCTAAAATCTAGCCCTAATGATAAGTTAATAATAGATGATGCTCATGGGATAGGTGTGTTAGGTAAAGATGGGAAAGGTAGCATAGAGCATACTGGAACAGACTCTTCTAAAGTAGATATTTTAATTGGGACGTTTGGAAAATCATTTGGGAGTAGCGGTGCTTTTGTATTAGCAGATAATGATTCGATTGATTATCTCATTCAGAAAGCACGTACGTTGATATATAACACCTCCCCTCCAGCTGCGCTTGCTGCTGCTGCACAGCAAAGTTTAAATATTATAATTAACGAACCAGAAAGACGCCAACGGTTACATTCAAATATTGACTACTTTCGCAAACAATTATCTGAAACAAGGCTGACCTTATTAGACTCTATTACAGCAATTCAAACTATTATTATTGGCGAGAATAAAAAGACCGTTTGGTTTAGTCAGCAACTTGAGAAATATGGTTTACTCGTATTAGCAATACGGCCACCTACAGTGCCTAATAACACTGCTCGTTTACGTATTACATTATCGAGTGAACATACCCATCAAAACATTGACCAATTAGTAGATGCTTTAGTAAAAATAGACGCTATTGAATCGCAACAATTAAATTAATCCATGCTCAGCCATGGAAAAAGTGTCTTCACCAACAATAATATGATCGAGTACTGTCACATCAATTAGATCTAACGCTTTTTTAAGTCTTGTCGTTATAAGTTTATCTGCTTCGCTAGGCTGATGATTTCCTGAAGGGTGGTTATGTGCAAATATGACAGTTGCAGAATTAGTCTTTAGAACTAGCTTGACTATTTCTCGTGGATATACGCTCGCTCCGTTTATTGAACCAGTAAAAAGCTCCTCGTATCGAATTAATTGATTGCGAGTATCTAACAACAAACACGCAAATACCTCAGATTGATAATCACGCATTTTAGCCAGTAAAAATTTAGCTGCGTCCTTTGTCCCTGTCATGGCTGGGCGTGCCACTAATTGCTGTCTTAGACTGCGTTGTGTAATTGCACTAATCGCAGCAATCTGAGCAAATTTAGCGGGCCCAAGACCTTTAATCGCTTGTAATTGATCACTTTCGCAACCAAGTAATCCACGCAAATCACCAAAACGATTTAGGAGCTCTTGTGATAGCTCAAGCACCCCTTTACCCACTGTCCCCGTTCTCAAAATAATAGCGAGTAATTCTGCGTCAGTTAATACATCTGCGCCTTCGTTAATAAGCCTTTCTCGAGGACGACTTTCTAGTGGCCAATTTCGTATCATCATCAACAAAAACTAGGGTTAGATTCACGATCTAAGGATTGATTCTGGTACACTTCTTTGCCATGAAGCTGGCAAACAAACATATCCTTGTCGCCGTCAGCGGCGGAATTGCTGCCTATAAGAGTGCCGAATTTGTACGCGCTCTTCAAAGGGAAGGCGCACAAGTACGTGTAGTAATGACTGAAAGTGCAACCAAGTTTGTAACTCCACTTACCTTTCAAGCCCTCTCTGGTTATCCGGTGCATGCCTCTGATAATCGTAGTTTTGATCAAGCAGGAATGGATCACATTGCCTTGGCACGCTGGTCGGATGCCATCATTGTTGCTCCTGCGACCGCAAATATAATCGCCAAAATTAGTAATGGTGTCGCTGACAGTTTTGTTAGTTCTTTGTGCCTTGCTCATATAGGCCCACTAGCAGTTGCACCCGCAATGAATCAAGCAATGTGGAATAATACCGCGACGCAAAATAACATTGCTGATTTACGTGAACGCGACATCAAAGTTTTCGGGCCTGCCCAGGGTTTACAGGCGTGCGGGGAATTGGGCGAAGGAAGAATGCTTGAACCTGACGACCTAGTTCATCAGTGCATTTCTTTATTTTCTAATAACAGCCTATCTGCAAAGAAAGTTGTTATCACCGCAGGCCCCACAATAGAGCCTATTGACCCTGTTCGTTTTATCAGTAATCGCTCTTCTGGAAAAATGGGTTATGCCATTGCTGATGCCGCTATGGAAGCAGGGGCGCATGTAACCGTCATTAGTGGTCCCACGCATTTGCAACAGAATGAGCGCATCCATTATGTACATGTTGAAACTGCCCAACAAATGCATGCTGCAGTTGTTGAACATTGTGACAATGCAGATTTATTTATTGCGTCGGCTGCAGTTGCTGATTACCACCCTGTCACTATAGCAACGCAAAAAATTAAGAAGGTCGATGACACTCTAACAATAAAGTTATCGCCAACAACTGACATTCTAAAAGATATTAAACAATTACATGCTGACTTGTTTTGCGTCGGCTTTGCTGCTGAAACAGAAAACATAGTTAAACATGCAACTGAGAAACTAAAGATAAAATCACTAAATATGATAGTTGCTAATCAAGTTGGATTAGCCGACCAAGGCTTTGATAGTGATTACAATGCAGTTGAAATTATTACCGATACTAATACTGTGTCAGTCAGTCGAACTCGCAAAGCCGAGCTTGCGCGAATCATAATTAAACACATTGCAAATCAATTTAAAAAACAGAATTCTAAAACTAATGTCACCTACCTCCAATCTAAATAAAATCAAACTAAAAGTACTAGATAAGCGTATTGGAACTGAATTTCCAACACCAAACTATGCCACCAACGGTTCCGCCGGCTTGGATTTACAGGCCTGCGTTGAGCAAAGTATGACTGTAGCGCCTGGCGAAACCCATTTAATCCCGACTGGCATTTCAATTTTTATTGATGATCCTTCGCTAGCAGCAGTCATACTCCCACGATCTGGCTTAGGTCATAAACATGGCATTGTGCTTGGCAACCTAGTCGGCTTAATTGATTCTGACTATCAAGGTCCTTTAATGGTGTCCCTGTGGAACAGAGGTAATAAGCAATTTAACATTGAGCCAGGTGATAGAATAGCTCAGTTGGTTTTTCTCCCTGTAGTGCAAGCTAATTTTGAAATCGTCGAAGAATTTACAGAAACTGAGCGTGGCGAAGGTGGTTTTGGACATACAGGAAAACAGTAATGCATAACATTTATAAATTTAGGAGATAACAGTGGACGTAAACTCCAGCATATTTCGTGCATATGATATCAGAGGTGTAGTTAAAACAGATTTACGCCCTGATGTTGTATTACTAATCGGAAAAGCTATCGGTACCCTGTATCCGCAATGCAAAAAAGTCGCCATTGGTCGTGACGGCCGCCTTACTAGTAAAGAGCTTGCTGATAACTTAATTAAAGGCTTAAGTTCTACAGGAATTGATGTTATCGATATCGGCGAGGTGCCAACTCCCGTGCTTTATTACGCAACACATTCTCTGGGTACGGGCTCAGGTTTAATGGTCACTGGCAGTCATAATCCGCCGGAATACAATGGCATTAAAATGGTTATGGGCGAAAAAACTTTGTTTGGCGATATGATTCAAGATATATATGCCTGTATTGAAAAAGGAACCTTCAATAATGGTAATGGAAATGTACATCAAGTAGATGTTCTTGAAGACTACTTAGCGACTATCTGTAAAGAGGTTAAATTAAAACGCTCTCTTTCTATTGCTATCGATTGTGGTAATGGTGTTGCAGGACCAAGCGCAATTAATTTATTCAACAGCTTGGGGTGTAATGTCAGCGAATTATTCTGTGATGTTGATGGTAACTTCCCTAACCATCACCCTAACCCTAGTGAGCCAGAAAATTTACAAGATTTAATCAGCACCGTAATTAATAAAAAATTAGACTTAGGGCTCGCATTTGATGGAGATGGCGATCGTGTTGGTATCGTCGATGAACATGGTGAAGTGTTGTGGGCTGATCGTCAGATGATGTTATACGCCCAAGATGTGCTATCCAGAAACCCAGGTGCTGAAATTATTTTTGATGTAAAGTCATCGCGGAACTTAGCCAGTTACATTGAACAAGCCGGTGGTAAAGCAACTATGTGGAAGACTGGGCATTCATTTATTAAAAATAAAATGAAAGAGACCGGCGCCTTATTAGCTGGGGAAATGAGTGGGCACATATTTTTTAAAGAGCGTTGGTTTGGCTTTGATGATGGCTTGTACTCTGCAGCACGTATGTTAGAAATATTAGCAGCTGACTCAAGGCCAGTTAGTGAAATTTTTAGTCAGCTCCCTAATGATGTAAGTACGCCTGAGATTACCGTTACTCTTGATAGAGATGGAGCTCAACATGAATTCATAAAAAAGTTTATTGATCAATCGAACTTTACTGATGCGAAGCTATCCACTATTGATGGTGTACGTGCAGACTTTGATTATGGCTGGGGCTTAGTGCGTGCATCAAATACAACACCATCATTAGTCATTCGTTTTGAAGCTGAAAGTGAACAAAAATTAGAGCAGTTAAAAGATAACTTTAAATCTCAAATTCACTCGGTCGATTCAACGATTAATCTACCTTTTTAGACAACTATGAACTCTAGTGACGCTATTAACACTGCTAAAGTCCTAAGCGAAGCTTTACCTTATATACAACGATTTTCAGGGAAGACCATTGTTGTAAAATATGGTGGTAATGCGATGACCGAGCCAGCTTTAAAAAATAGCTTTGCAAGAGATATTGTTTTACTTAAGCAAGTTGGGCTACAGCCCATCATTGTTCACGGTGGCGGACCTCAGATTGGTCAATTACTAAAAGAGCTAGGCAAAGAATCAAAATTTATTGAAGGTATGCGGGTCACCGATCAGGAAACTATGGATGTAGTTGAAATGGTTTTAGGTGGCAAAGTTAATAAAGAAATTGTCCACCTAATAAGCCAACAAGGTGGTCGTGCAGTGGGTTTATCAGGAAAAGATGGTGACTTAATCCATGCAAAGCAACTAAAAATATCATCTTCTGACCCACAAGCTAACGCTTCTGAAATTATCGATTTAGGTCATGTCGGCAAGGTAAATGGTATAAACCCATCTGTGTTAGATACTTTCTTTGCCAGTGATATTATTCCTGTAATAGCGCCTATAGGTATTGGTGATAATGGAGAAACTTATAATATCAATGCCGATTCAGTTGCTGCTAGTATTGCTGCAGTGGTTAAGAGTGAGAAGCTAATATTATTAACTAATACTACTGGGGTTATGGATGGTGACACACTACTAACTGGATTATCGCCTTCACGAGTTAACGAATTGATTGACTCTGAAGTGATTCACGGTGGAATGCTGCCTAAGGTACGTTGTGCCATAGATGCATTGCAATCTGGTGTGAAGACGGCACATATTATCGATGGGCGCATTCAGCATGCGGTATTACTTGAATTATTTACCGACCAGGGAATTGGAACCCTTATCGAGAGGTAATAGATCTTTTAGTAAGTTCTTTAAAGCGAGTGAGGTCTTCACCAAAACGTCGACGAAGTCTTTGCTTTTCTAAGCCTTTGTCACTGATATATTCTTCAATACCCGCAATTCTGCTGAGTACTTTACGCTCATTGTTATCAATCCATTTAGGCGGTTCCATGTCTCTATCGATAAACCGATTACGACTGTCATTTAATTTAGCCAGCTCCTTTTGCTGCTTTCGTAATCGTTCTCGAGATAGTTTAATAGATTGCTCGATCAGACTTATTCGCTCATCTCTTACCTGAATGATTTCTTCGGTACTATTAAATGTGGCCAGTAGTACCCTGTCATATGCCTCTTGCTCTTCTTTACGTTGACGTTCAATTTTAGCAATACGCTGCTGTTCTTCGTAAATTTTTTGCTCTTCAGGTGTTCTTGCTGGGCTTACTTGTTCTACAATTTGCCCACTCTCATTGACGCGGATACGTCCATTATCTACCTCTTCAGCAGGGACTTGATCACCATACTGAGTATCACCATTTTTATCTTTCCAACGATAGTATTCGGCCGAGGCAAAGCCACTCCACACAATAGTGGTTATCAACGTAAACATTATGGCTCTATTTAGTCGCATACAGATGATGACTATAACAAGGTGTTCCTGGTTAAAACTTTAGATTAGATCACTAATTTTCCGGCGAGTTCTTATTCAATACCATAAGTTTGTCGATAGGATGTCAATTGTTCCAGTTGGCCGGATAGGTTTTCATGTGTTTTTGCAAATTCCAGCAAGTTTTCCAATTTTGCAATGGCTAAAACCGGAATATTGTAGGCTTTTTCAATTTCTTGGATGGCGCTTTCACCTTTAGGTCCCTTTTCTTGTCTATCTAGGGCAACTAATATGGCAGCCGGCTCTGCGCCAGTCTCTTGAATTAGGTCCATACTCTCACGGATTGCCGTCCCAGCAGTAATCACATCGTCAACTATTACCACTCGTCCAGCTAATGGCGCCCCGATTAATTTGCCAGCCTCTCCATGGGTTTTAGCCTCCTTGCGATTAAACGTTACCCCAACAGAACGCTGGTAATGGCTATCTAAAGCAATTGAAGTAGCTGTCGCCAATGGAATCCCTTTGTAAGCAGGGCCAAACAATAGGTCAAACTGTATCCCGGCCATCATCAAGGTTTCAGCATAAAATTGGCCGAGCACATTAAATGCGGCGCCATGATTAAACTTCCCAGCATTAAAAAAATAGGGGCTAATACGCCCAGATTTAAGGGTGAATTCCCCAAATTGTAATGCCTCATTTTCGAGGGCAAATTCAACAAAAGATGCTGCAGTCATAATATTATTAGTCTAATGATAGTTGTTTTTCAGCATGCTAAAGTAAGCGCCCCCTTATAACAATCTCACCTATTTTCCATTGCCTACGACAAAAATAATTTCTTTGAATGCCAATGGTATTCGAGCAGCAGCTAGAAAAGGTTTTTTTGATTGGTTGCCCCAGCAAAATGCAGATGTTGTGTGCATCCAAGAGACTAAAGCACAAATTGACCAGTTAGAAGCCGATAAAGTTTTCTTCCCAGAAGATTATCACCACTATTATGTAGATGCTCAAAAAAAAGGCTACAGTGGTGTGGCTATTTATTGTCGTAAAAAACCGCATAAAGTGATAACTAAGTTAGGTGTTGAAGAATTTGACAATGAAGGTCGATATTTAGAAGTACAGTTTTCTGATATCGCCGTTGTATCACTCTATGCCCCCTCAGGATCATCCAGCGAAGAAAGGCAGCAAGCCAAGTTTCGTTTCATGGAAGTTTTTATGCAGCATCTAAAATCGCTTAAACGCCGTAAACGTGAATACATAATTTGTGGTGACTGGAATATTGCTCATAAAGAAATAGATTTAAAAAATTGGAAAGGTAATAAAAAGAATTCTGGTTTTTTGCCTGAGGAACGCGCATGGTTGGATGATTTATTTTATAAACAGAATTACGTTGATGCATTCCGTGAAGTAAATAAACAGGAAAATCAATTCACCTGGTGGTCAAATCGAGGGCAAGCATGGGATAATAATGTTGGGTGGAGAATTGATTACCAGGTTACTACACCAGGCTTAAAAGGTCTCGCTACTTCAGAAGCAATCTATAAAGATGAACGTTTTTCAGATCACGCACCTTTATCCATACAATACAAACTGACTCTTTAGTTATATGAGTTCTTGGGCGCAATCATTTCAAATTTACTTACGCCCAAAAATGTTGGCTATGTTGTTATTGGGATTTTCTGCTGGTTTGCCCTTGCTGTTGGTATTTGGCACGCTTTCATTTTGGTTGCGCAAGGAAGGAATTGACAGAAGCACCATAGGTTATATTTCATGGGTTGCGGCTATTTATGGCCTAAAATTTTTATGGTCGCCATTAGTTGACCGACTATCAATTCCTTTCCTCTCAAAATCTCTTGGTCAACGACGTGGTTGGATGTTAGTAGCACAAATTGGCGTTCTGTCAGGTTTAATTCTTTTGGGGACTGTTAATCCACAAGAGCAGCTATCCTTGCTAATTATGTTTGCTCTATTAGTTGCATTCTCATCTGCCACACAAGATATCGCCCTTGATGCGTGGAGAATTGAATCAGCCCCTGATTACGAACAAGGAGCGATGGCGGGTACCTATCAATTAGGTTATCGACTAGGAATGCTACTAGCGGGTGGTGGAGCATTTTCACTTGCTCATTTTTATAACTGGAGTTTTGCTTATAGTTTAATGGGGGCAAGCATGCTAATAGGCATTATAACTACCCTCGTTATTTCTGAGCCTAAAAGGCTTACTTCTAAAGATATCGCTTCACATGAAAAAGCAGTTGTTGACTTTATGGCAAGGCCGAATGCTTTACCGAGTTTTATACAAAATTTTATAGCTTGGTTTATCGGTGCTGTTATTTGTCCGTTTGCTGACTTTTTTAAGCGTAATGGCGTTTTTGCCATCGTGATTCTTTTATTTATAGGAACATTTAGATTAAGTGATATTACCATGGGTGTAATGGCTGGTCCTTTTTATGCGGACATGGGCTATAGCGAGCTACAAGTAGGCTTGGTTTCAAAAACCTTTGGTGTCGTTGTCACTATTTTAGGTGCTTTGTTAGGTGGTGTTTTAGTCATGCGATGGGGCATTTTAAAAGTACTAATTATTGCTGGCATACTAGTTATAGTAACAAATCTTGTCTTTGCTTGGTTGGCCACACAAGAACCAAAAACTGTATTACTTGTAATTGTCATTACCGCTGATAACTTGAGTGGCGGTATAGCTGGAACCGTGTTTATAGCTTACTTATCCAGCTTAACCAATAAGGTTTATACCGCTACACAATATGCATTGCTTAGCTCTGTTATGCTGCTTCCTGCAAAATTCATTGGCGGGTTCTCTGGTGAAATTGTCGATAAGCTTGGCTATATTAACTTTTTCTTGTATGCAGGAGGATTGGGCATACCTGCTATTATCATTGCCGTATATTTGGGAACTCGTAAAAATATATCTAATCTTAGTTTTGATAACCCTCAAATTCAGGATAGTAAATAATGGTCTCCTATAAATTCAAAAAAATATCTTTACTTTATTTTGTATTTTTATTGATGATAATTCTAGGCTTCACACCTATACAAGCCGGGTGGTTTGATAAAATTAAAGACGCCCTAAATACCAATGGAAGTACGCCAAGTTCATCAGTCACTGACAATGAAATTGTGGGCGCATTGAAAGATGCGTTAAGCGTAGGATCAGAAAATGTTGTCACTCAACTTAGTGCCGCTGGTGGATTTAATTCTGACCCAAATATTCATATTCCATTACCAGAGTCATTACAAACTGTCCAAAAAACAATGAACAAGTTTGGCATGGGTAGCTCTTTAAATAATCTTGAAAATAAACTTAACGAGGCTGCAGAAATTGCAACCGAAAAGGCCAAACCACTATTTTTAAATGCTATTAAAGAACTTACTTGGAGTGACGCTAAAACTATTTTAAACGGCCCTGAAGATGCCGCAACTCAATACTTCAAAGGTAAAATGTCTTCTCCTTTATCAGCAGAGATGAAGCCTATTGTTGATAATAGTTTGAATGAAGTCGGCGCAATTAAAACTTACAACAATGCAATGGGTAAGTATAAAGCGTTACCTCTAGTCCCGGATGTACAAGCTGATTTAAGTCAGCATGTATTAGACAAGGGCATAGACGGAATATTTTATTATTTAGCTATAGAAGAAAAGGCTATCAGAGAAAACCCCGCTAAAAGAACGACCGATCTACTTAAAAAAGTTTTCGCCAAGTAGCAGAAACTCTAGGAGTGGCCTATGGGTCTATTTTTATTGGGGTGCCGTCTCGCACGAGATCCCATACTTCTATCATGTCTTGATTCTCGAGAGCGATACAACCTTCTGTCCAGTCCTGATAGCTAAAGGTTAATTTAATTCGTTCAGACCAATCACTTGGTTGGCCGTGAATCATGATCGCGCCTCCTGGATCAACTCCAGCTTCTTTTGCTGACCTTGACTGCAAAACATTTGGATATGAAACATGGATAGAGCGAAAAAATTTACTGTTCGGATTACGCCAATCCAGAGTGTATAAACCCTCAGGAGTTCGTGAGTCTCCTTCCTTTACTTTTTGTCCTTTCGGCTGCTTACCTAGAGCAATTTTATAAGACTTAACCAGCCGATCTTCAGCATATAGATGTAGCTTACGCTCTCTTTTTTTCACTAACACATAGTCCACGAATCCATCAAACTCTGCTGCGTTTCTTTGTTCTTGTTTCTTCTCAGACAAGGGTGTTTCGTGAATTTTAGTTTGCACTGGTTCCAACAACAAAGGTATATCAATATCTGCATAGACCAATGCTGACATTGTAAATAGTAACCCGCCGACCATCCCTAAATTTGTTATTCGCATAAAAACGATAAAACTCCCTGTAAACAATGCTTCTCACAAACAAATCAGCAGCAGCAATTAAGGCTGACTGCGTTTACTCTTAATCCATTTTAATATTGGTTCCCACTGATCTCTATCTACAGCGGTGGCTGCTGGACCCATTTCAAATATTCCAAGCCCTCTTTCAGCTGCTCGGACGTAATTCTGACTGTCACGCAGCATGGTTAAGTAAGGTATTTTTTGCTTACTTAAAAAATCCTCAAGTTCCCAGGCAATATTTGTTATTTCTCTGGCCCTATTGGCCACTAATGCTAATTTAGCTTTCTTCTGTGATACTGGTGCGCATTTTTTTAGTTCACTAATAAAGTGAGTAGCAGCACGCATATCTATTGGCGATGGAAGCACTGGTACCAATATGGTTTGAGCTTTTCTAACTAACTTTGTCAATTCAGCACCATGTAATGCTGCGGGAACATCCATAATGACTATATCTGTTTTCCTTTGTGGTTTTTCTGATTTTCGCTTGAAGCCTGCAATTCCTTGTATGGGCTGTTTGGCTGATGATCTTTCCGCTATCCAATCAAGGCTACTGCCTTGTGGGTCGTAATCGATAATGGCGACATTCTTATCCTGAGACGCAAAATAGCTGGCGAGATTAGTAGCAATCGTGGTTTTTCCAGAACCGCCCTTGGCATTGATTACCATGATATGACGCATGTTTCCCCCTAATGTAGGTGGTGCTTATGAAATCAGTCCGTGATTCTGAACTATGCGTAGTCAAGTCTCAAGCCGAGGATTTCCTTACTAGCCAAATTCAGCAACTGCTGGAGTATGGTCTGATGGCCTTTCCCAGCTACGCGGTGTTTTATCAATAATGCTGCTTTTACAAATTTCTTTAAGTGCGTTACTAGCTAGTATGAGATCTATCCTTAAACCATGGTTACGACGGAAACCACCACCGCGGTAATCCCACCAGCTAAACTGATTATCTTCTTGCTCAAATATACGAAATGTATCAATTAACCCAAGCGATAACATCTTCTCATAAGATTGACGCTCATCCTTACTACATAAGATTTTATCCTTCCACTTTTCAGGATCATGTACATCGCGATCATCGGGAGCAATATTAAAATCTCCAAGGACTACTACTTTCTTATGGACTTGCATTTCCTTTTTAATATGAGCTGTAACTTTTTCAATCCAGTCTAGTTTGTAGGCAAATTTTTCACTGCCCACCTCAGAACCATTAACCACATATAAATTAATTACCCTCACTCCTTCCACAGTGGCTGCCAATATCCTGCGCTGCGGGTCATCAAGATTTTTTACATCGGTTATTGGATCTTTAAGTTCAGATTTAGCCAGTATGGCTACGCCGTTAAAAGTTTTCTGACCTGAAAACAATACTTGATAGCCAGCCTTTTCTATTTCTTCTTGTGGAAAATCCGGGTCCTGAATTTTTGTTTCTTGCAAGGCAAGAACATCAACGTTTGTTTGATATAACCATTCTAATACTTGGGGTAAACGTACGCGTAATGAATTGACATTCCAACTGGCTATTTTCATAAATTAATGTGCTAACTGATATCCCCATAAACGTTTTCGCTCCTGCATACTAGACCAAATGCGATAACTAACAACTCCTGCTGCAAATGAGAACAAAAAGAATAATAGGATAATTAAATTTAAATTATATTTTTCTGCAAACTGATATTTAGCTAATTCATTGGCTTGTGATCCCAGCTTAGACTGTAAGTCATTTCTTATTGTAGTGAGGCTCTCTACTTTATTTGTAAGTGCAGCTACCGAAGTCTTAAGCTGCTCATTCTCACGCGATGTGACACTATCAAAATTTTTAAGCTTCGTATTTGCAGCTGCTAGTTGGCTAGTGAGAGATTGATTATCTTTAGTCAGACCGGCAACTAAGTATGTTGCTGGTGGCTCATCGGTAAGAAACCAAGACTGTACCCAACCTTCTTTTCCTTCGCTAGTTCTTACACGAGTGAATCGTTTTTGTTTTTCTATCAAAGTTAATTTCTGCCCACTGTCTAAACTTGTAACAACATTTGCATCATTACTTGCCGATACGCGTAATTTGAGCTTTAAGCTGTCAGTGACAAAAATTGTCTCTGCCTGACTGCTAACAGGTAATAGAATTAGTACGATTAGAAATGATAATAATTTATGTGCCATTATGGAGTGCCTCGCTATCTGGTGATTTCACACCGCTTTTTTAGTCAAAGCTAAAATGTTCCATATTTCTGTATACCCCGCCATAAGCGTAGTCATAACCTTGGTAATTCAGGCGACGAAACTATTAATTAATGAACAGGCTGATACTCGTGTTAACTACACATCGATATTTGTAGCTGCTAAAGCATTCTTCTCTATAAAGTCGCGGCGAGGCTCGACCTGATCACCCATCAGTGTTGAAAATATCTCGTCTGCAGCAACTGCATCTTCAATATTCACTTGCACTAGCAGCCTTGTATCAGGATCCATGGTAGTTTCCCACAATTGTTCTGGGTTCATCTCACCAAGACCTTTATAACGCTGAATGGTTTGGCCTCGTTTAGCTTCCTCAAGCAGCCAAGCCATCACTTCACCGAATTGAGTCACTTCTAATTTTCTCTCACCACGTTTTATGTAAGCGCCAGTTTCAATGAGTGCATTGGTGTTTAATGCCACACTTTGTAATATTTTAAATTCAGAGCTCTCAAAAAACTCTTTAGGGTAGATATCATCATTACCCAAACCATGGACGAATTTCTGTACGATGACTCTTTTAACCTCATCATTCCATTCTGTTTTTGCTTCGTACCTTCTTCCGGGTGACTGATTAGCATTTAGTAATTCAAGTATAGAATTAACCCACTGCTGTAATTCATCCTGAGTATAATCCAATTCAGATTCACTATTTTCTGATTGGATACGGATAGGAATCTTAAGCATGGTTTTAAGCACTTCATCGTCATGTGCTTGAGCAAGTCTTTGTACAATTGCAATTGACGACATATATTCTTTTGCTAATGCCTCTAGAGCCGCTGCTTGAATGGGGGGAGAATCAGGATTGATATAAAGCTCTGCATTTTCAATTGCCATCTGTAACAGGTGATTATTCAATTCAGACTCGTCTTTAACATATGTTTCTTGTTTACCTTTTTTAATTTTGAATAACGGCGGTTGACCAATATAAATATGCCCATTTTCAATTAATTCTGGCATTTGCCTGTAGAAGAATGTTAGCAACAGTGTGCGTATATGTGAGCCATCGACATCCGCATCCGTCATAATAATAATTCGGTGATAGCGTAACTTAGCTAAATCAAATTCTTCTTTTCCTATTCCACAGCCTAGCGCAGTAATTAATGTTGCTACTTCTTGTGATGAAAGCATTTTGTCAAAACGTGCTTTTTCCACATTTAGGATTTTGCCCTTTAGTGGAAGAATTGCCTGTGCATGACGATCGCGACCCTGTTTTGCGGAACCACCTGCAGAGTCTCCCTCGACTAAGAACAATTCAGAGTTTGCAGGATCTTTCTCTTGGCAATCAGCTAGTTTTCCAGGTAGCCCTGCAACATCCAAGGCCCCTTTCCTGCGAGTCATTTCTCGCGCTTTACGCGCTGCTTCACGTGCACGTGCGGAATCTACAATTTTACTAATAATTGCCTTAGATTCTGTAGGGTTTTCTATTAGGAATTCTTGCAGGAGCTCTGTCACCACAGACTCAACAATTGGCTTTACCTCCGAAGAAACTAACTTATCTTTAGTCTGAGAAGAGAATTTTGGGTCTGGCACTTTCACGGATAACACAGCGGTTAGTCCTTCTCGAGTATCATCTCCGGTAAGGGTCATTTTATGTTTTTTGTTGTAACCCTCTTTTTCCATAAAGTTATTTATGCTACGTGTTAAGGCACCCCTAAAGCCTGCAAGGTGGGTACCGCCGTCTCTTTGTGGAATGTTATTGGTAAATGGGAATATATTTTCTTGGTAGGAATCATTCCATTGCATCGCCGCTTCGACCTCAACTCCATCACGTTCTTTCTTTGCATACATCACTGTGGCATGAAGTGGGGTTTTCTTTGAATTCAAGTGACTCACAAAAGCGCTTATACCGCCCTCATAATGAAAGACATCATGCTTGCCCGAACGATGATCTGTGAGCTCAATATTTACACCAGAATTAAGGAAAGATAACTCTCGTAATCGTTTTGCTAGGATTTCATAATGATATTCTGTATCGGTAAATACTTTTCCGCTGGGCTTAAATTGAATTCTTGTTCCAGACTTTTCCGTATCACCAACAACTTCGAGCGGTGCTTGTGGTTCTCCCATTAGGTATTCTTGCTTATGGGTCTTGCCAGACTTATATATTGTTAGTGTTAGCGATTCCGAAAGTGCATTGACTACAGAAATGCCTACTCCATGCAAACCACCAGACACTTTATAAGAATTGTCATCAAATTTACCCCCGGCATGAAGCACCGTCATTATTACTTCCGCCGCTGAACGATTTTCTTCTGGATGGATATCCGTTGGTATCCCTCGCCCATCATCAATTACTGTAATGGAATTATCCACCTCAATACTGATTTGAATACTATTACAGTAGCCTGCTAAGGCCTCATCAATCGAGTTATCGACGACCTCAAACACCATATGGTGCAAGCCTGTCCCGTCATCGGTATCACCAATGTACATTCCTGGACGTTTTCTTACCGCTTCCAGACCTTTTAAAACTTGAATATTCGAAGAATCGTAACTCATTGCTAAATTTTAGTATGTAAAAGTGTGATTATACCACTGCTGAAACACAGCCATGTTCCACGTGGAACCATTTTAACTGTTTTCCTAAACAGCTCATTGAATCCTTAGACACCGCCGAGATAATAACCTGGGAATCAAGTTGCGCAAGTATCTCTAAAGCTACTTCTCGTCTATGTTTATCTAGCTCTGCCGGTAACTCATCAATCAAATAGATAGATGATTTACCATACCTTTGTTGCAATAGTTGAGCTTGTGCAAGCTTTAGGGCGATAGCTAAAACTTTCTGTTGCCCTCTAGAGCTTGACTTTGAAAACAGCCTTCCTTGCCAATAAATCTTCAAATCACCCCGATGTGGGCCATTTTGAGTCGATAATGGCAATTCACTAGTCTGCAATTCATCATCTAGTAATGCTTCTAAACTGTAGTCTAAGTCCCAGCCCGGGTAATACTTCAAATCAATACTCTCGGGGAAGCCAAATCTATCTAATAATCCGTCGATATATGGTGCGATATCTACGCTGTATTTTTTTAATGCTACAGATATATTTTGGCCGTTTTTTGCCATGCATTGATGCCAGTGACGTGCTTGCTTAATATTTCTTGTTTTTAGGCAAAAGTTCCGTTGTTTTAGCGCCTTGGTGTAATCAGACCACACTTGGGCATAATTTGGTTCCACGTGGAACATACCCCAGTTTAAGTATTTTCTTCTTTCTACAGGACCACCTGTGATTAATAAATATGATTCTGGGTGAATATCAAGAACTGGTAAAATTTTAGCTAAGTGTGCCCACTTACTGACTTTTCCACGATTAATACGCAATTCTTTTATTCCATGACCAAATTGGACTCCCAACTGAATCAAATCCTGTTGATCAGAAACTTCCCCAAATAGAACCAATTCAGATTTGCCGTTACTAACGATATCGCTTACTTTACTGGTGCGAAAACTCTTACCACAGCTTAGAACATTGATTCCTTCTAAGATACTAGTCTTTCCTACTCCATTATCACCGTATAAAACATTAATTCCCGGAGAAAAGGACAGCTGACACTCAGTAAATGATCGCAGTCCCTGCGCCTGCAATTGCTGCAACCACATTTAACAGTAAAGCCTCACTAGAGTCGCATTGGCATAACGACATACTTGCGATTTTCCATCTCTGGACAAACAATAAGTAAACTGCTGTTGGTATCCTGAAGATAAAATTGTACTTCATTAGATTTAACAGTATTCAGAACATCAACTAAATAGCTAACATTAAAGCCAATTTCCAATTCTGGGCCACTGTAAGAGATATCTAGTTCTTCTTCAGCTTCTTCTTGCTCAGGGTTATGTGCTTGTATTTTAAGAATATTTTCACTAAACCCTAATCGTACCCCACGGTATTTTTCATTACTTAAAATAGATGCACGCATTAAACAAGAACGTAAAATTTCGCGTTCTATAGAAGCAATATACTGGTGTCCCTCTGGAACCACACGTTGATAATCAGGAAATTTACCATCGATTAACTTGGTAACAAATCTAATATCACCAAAATTAGCTTGAAGATGGTTTTGGCTAAAGGACAAATCTACATTTCCTGTAGAAGCAGACAATATACGCATAAATTCTTGTACCGCTTTTTTTGGAACGATGACTTGTCTGTCTGGAACAGAATCATCTAATTTTGTATCGGCCATAGATAATCGATGTCCATCAGTAGCAACTGTTCTTAACTTGCCACCTTCCGCTTCCATCATTAAACCATTCAAATAATAACGAACGTCTTGTTGCGCCATTGCAAAAGAAGTGTCTTCAATAAGAGAATGAAGTTGTTCTTTATTAATTGAAATAGTCTGATCAACAGCTATTTCATCAACAAGCGGGAATTCATTAGCAGCTAATGTTGCGAGAGAGAAACGACTTTTTGCAGATTTAATTTCTACCTTTTCACCATTAAAAGAAAATTGAATTTCACTACTATCAGGTAAGGATTTACATATATCTAATAATTTTCGACCAGGAACTGTAATTGGATCACCTTCAGGTGTGATATCAATTGTGGCAGACACTTCAAGTTCCAAATCTGTAGCAGTAATCACTAAACGCCCATCAACACTTCTAAACAAAAAGTTAGACAGAATTGGCATCGTTTGCCTACGTTCAACAGCACCAACGATAAGCTGTATTGGTTTTAATAACTCTTCTCTCTGAATACTAAACTTCATATCTCTCTAATAATATTTTTTATATACGTAAGATTATTGTTATTATGCAGTCGATTTCCTGTGGATATCATGACTTTTCATAATATATACAGTAGGTTAATTGATGTATAAGCTGTGTATAACCATTTGGTTATTAATAATAACTCATCACAAATGAATCCTAAACTTTTTGGGATTTAGTTATCCAATAACTATGAACGACTTATCCACAACTTAGGTGCTAAGTATACGTAATAGAGTCACATAGTCCTCATTTATTTTAAAGTCACTCTGCCGTAATTCTTTAGTTTTTCGACATGCGTGAAGAACTGTGGTGTGGTCACGCCCACCAAACGCTTCCCCAATTTCAGGAAGACTGTGATTAGTAACTTCTTTCGCTAGTGCCATAGCAACTTGTCTTGGTCTTGTAATTGAACGAGTGCGGCGCGAAGAATTTAAATCAGAAATACGAATTTTATAATATTCTGCGACTGTTTTTTGAATGTTATCTATGGTGACTAGTTTTTCTTGTAAGGTGATTAAGTCGTGAAGAGCTTCTTTGGCAAATTCTAATGTGATCATCTCGCCAGTAAACTGAGAATTAGCTAACACTCTGCGTAAAGCTCCTTCTAATTCTCTGATATTGGAACGTATCCGCTTAGCAATAAAAAATGCTACATCATGAGGGAGATCAACATTAACGGCCTCGGCTTTGCTCTGCATAATTGCAACACGAGTTTCTAATTCAGGTGGTTCGATAGCCTGAGATAAACCCCAACCAAATCTAGATTTGAGTCTTTCTTCTAAACCGTCCAGTTCTTTTGGATAGCGGTCGCACGTCATAATGATTTGCTGCTGACCTTCTAGCAATGCATTAAAAGTGTGGAAAAACTCTTCTTGTGAGCGCTCTTTGCCAGCAAAAAATTGGATATCATCGATTAAAAGTGCGTCAACCGATCGATAATGTCGCTTAAATTCGTCGATCGCGTTATGTTGAAGAGCTTTAACCATATCTTGTACAAAACGTTCAGAATGCAAGTATACAACCTTGGCTTCTGGGTTTAGTGCCAAAATTTGATTCCCAATAGCATGCATTAAGTGTGTTTTACCCAAGCCTACCCCACCGTATAACAAAAGAGGGTTATAGGCTTTTCCAGAATTATTAGCTACCTGTAGTGATGCCGCTTTTGCTAATTCATTAGATTTGCCCTCCACAAAACTATCAAAGGTAAAATCTTGGTTTAAATTATGCGAATAGGCTTTATTGCTTGGAGCAGCGGGTGGTTGAGGTGACATCTGTATGCTCGCTGGTGGTACAGATGAATTCCGACTTCCTACGCTTATGGTAACTTGTGTGGTACCTGATTCTTTGCCTATAGATTCAACTAGTTGACCAATTCTTTCAAAATAGTGGTCATTAACCCAATCCAACACGAAACGGTTTGGTGCTAACAGCATAAGTATTTGATTTTGTTCTTCTGCTTGTAATGGGCGAATCCAAGTATTTAGCAACTGTTCCGATAATTCGGACTCAAGCTGACGCACGCACAGATTCCAAAGAGGGCTTGTCATTATTATTTGATATGGGGTTTAGGTATTTACAATTTACCAGTTTAGCGCTGAATTAATCATTATAATGTTCTATCTGGGGACTAAAAGAGTATTATAATCGTTGACAAAATAGCATCATGCAATTAATGTTTGCGCCCCTTCAACAGTTCAGAATCAGGTATTTGCCGTGAAAAGGACGTTTCAACCAAGTAACTTGCGCCGTGCACGTACGCATGGATTTAGAGCACGAATGAAAACTCGCGGTGGCCGTGCGGTTATTAGAGCACGTAGAGCACGCGGAAGATCTCGTCTTTGCCCATAGCGGTTGAGTATTATATTTCTGCCTAACCGTTTTTCTAAGCAGGATCGATTGTTATCCTCAAAAGATTTCCAAGATGTATTTGCTAAGCCAATAAAATCCTCTGATTCAGCCTACACAGTGCTTGCTAGGCCTAACCAATTATCAGGTCCAAGACTAGGCGTTATAGTGAGCAAGAAAAATGTTCCGAAAGCTGTAGTTAGGAATCGTTTAAAAAGAGTTGTTAGAGAAAGTTTTCGTACTCACAAGAATATTATTAGTGCTTTTGATGTGGTAGTAATATGCAAGAAAAATAGTGCAAATATACTGAATCAGTCACTAGCCGAGAAACTACAGAAACACTGGAAGTCCTTAAACACACATGCTGAATAAAATTTTTATCGTAATGATTCGTTTCTATCAGATGTGTATTAGCCCTATGCTGGGACCACACTGTCGATTTTCCCCTACTTGTTCACAATATGCTTTAGAAGCAATCAATACATATGGAGTTGTGAAAGGAACGTACTTGGCAATTAAAAGAATTTCAAAATGTCATCCTTTCCATGCGGGCGGACACGACCCTGTGCCGGAAAAACAATTGGATAAAGCTAATGGATAATCAACGTTTTTTCTTATACATCTCACTATTGTTGGTTTGTTACTTATTGTGGAATAACTGGTCTCAAGAAAATATGCCTGTTGCAAAATCACAATCAGTTGAAGAATCAGATTCTTTATCAGCTACAAATATTGAAAATGAAGTTCCTCAAAATGATGTTCCTCAATCAGCAGTATCAACAACACCTGCAAAGTTAAAGCCATCTGTAACAAACAATGTTACAACACAAGATGAATATGTTGTTGTAGACACCGATGTTTTTACCATACACATAAATACACGCGGTGCCGACATTCATCGTGCAGAGCTAAAAACATATCCGATAGACAATGACCATAAAGACCAGCCTTTAGTCTTGCTTAATAACGAAACTAAGACATATATAAGCCAATCAGGTTTGTTACATGACAAGGTACCTAATGTGGATGTTGGGCCCCTAGCTCCGAATCACCATAATGTATACAGCGCAGATAACAAAAAATTTATTTTAGCTGATGGTCAAGACGAGATAGTTGTGCCGTTTCAGTGGCGCAGTGATAAAGGAGTGTTGGTAACAAAAACTTATCGTTTTAAACGCGATAAGTTTTTAATAGAAGTAGAGTACAAAATATCTAACCAAGGACAACAAGACTGGATTGGCAGACAGTATCGTCAACTACGCCATAGCTATGTAAGTGGAGAGAGGAGTTTGTTGCGCTTACCAACCTATACTGGTGGCGCATATTATGATGGCAAGTATGAAAAAGTTTCCTTTGATGACATGTTTGAGAACCCACTTGAAAAAGAAATTACAGGTGGATGGGCTGCAATGCTACAGCATTATTTTTTCTCCGCCTGGTTAGCTGAAGAATTTGAGAAAAATTTCTATTATACCAATGTGGTCAAAAATGCAGTGGGGTCCGACTATATTATTGGATTACGTTCAGAGCCGTTAAGAATAGCGCCAGGTGAAGAGGCAAAGTTTAATAGCCGTTTATATACAGGGCCAAAATTGCAAAAACGAATAGAGCAAATTCAACCAGGCCTGGAATTAACAACTGACTATGGAATATTTACACCATTATGTAAGCCATTGTTCTGGATTTTAGATTTTATACATCAGTATGTAAAAAATTGGGGCTGGGCTATTATTTTAGTCACACTGCTAATTAAGCTAGTGTTCTATCAATTATCAGCAGCAAGTTATCGCTCAATGGCAAGGATGCGCAAAGTACAACCAAAGATGGTGTCATTGCGCGAACGTTATGCGGATGACAAACAGAAATTGAATTCCGCAATGTGGGATCTCTATAAGAAAGAAAAGATCAATCCATTAGGTGGCTGTCTACCAATCTTGATTCAAATGCCAGTATTCTTGTCACTATATTGGGTGTTAATTGAAAGTGTAGAAATGAGGCATGCGCCATTCATGCTTTGGGTGCAAGATCTTTCTTCTAAAGATCCATTTTTTATTTTGCCGTTGCTAATGGGCATATCAATGTTTATTCAGTTCAAGCTTAACCCTAGACCACCAGATCCAATGCAAGAAAAGATATTTATGATAATGCCCGTATTTATGTCGGTATTCATGGCGTTTTTCCCAGCGGGGCTGGTTTTATATTGGTTTGTAAATAACTTGCTTTCAATTGCACAGCAGTGGTACATCACTCGAAAATATGCAAAAGATTAAAGAGAGTCAATGTCAGAAACAATTTGTGCGCTAGCAACACCAAGTGGCAATGCTAGCGTAGGAGTTATTCGTATCTCTGGTCAGTGTGCACTAGAGATTGCAAAACGAGTTACACATAAAAACCTCAGACCACGTTACGCACACTTTTCACAATTCTTTGATGAAAAAGATGACGTTGTCGATCAAGGCATTGCAATTTATTTTCCTGCACCAAACTCGTTTACTGGGGAAGATGTAGTTGAAATTCAACCACATGGAAATCCATATGTTTGTCAACAAATAATAAACTGTTTAAATAAAGAAGGCGCACGCTTGGCACTTGCAGGTGAATTTAGTGAACGTGCATTTGTTAATGGGAAACTAGATTTAACTCAGTTAGAAGCAATTGCAGATTTGATTACCAGTGGTTCAGCACAAGCTGCTAAGTCTGCAGTGCAATCTATGCAGGGAAAATTTTCTCAACAAGTACAAATAATTTTAAATCAACTTATTCAAATAAGAACACACATCGAAGCGTCATTGGATTTTGCTGAAGAAGATATAGAAACTGAAGCAAGAGAAATTGTCAGCAAAAAATTAATTGCCTTAAACACACAAGTTAATGATTTGTTCGATATTGCTCAAAAGGGTGCTCAGTTACAAAAAGGTTATACAGTTGTACTAACAGGCAGCCCCAATGTTGGGAAGTCATCACTATTTAATGCGTTATGCACTCAAGATAGAGCCATTGTGACAAATATTCCTGGCACTACACGCGATATAGTCTCAATAGACATGCAGTTAAATGGAGTGCCTATTCGACTACTAGACACTGCAGGAATTCGTGAATATGCTGAAGAGGTTGAGCAACAAGGTATAAAGCGCGCACAATCTGCCATCGAAATGGCCGACGCAATAATTCATGTATTTGATGGAACAGAATTATCAGCACCGTATCAATTTAAAAACATTGGCGATAATGAACTTATAGTTATAAACAAAAGCGATCTATTAGCTAATAATTTTGAGCAGCCAGAAACGGGGATTTTAATTTCTGCAATAACAGGACAAGGCTTAAATACTTTGCGCCAACATCTTCAAAAGCTATTACACATTCAACCCTCTGATCAGCAAGCCCCATTTTCTGCACGAGCTAGACATCTAGATGCATTGAGGCGCAGTCAGCAACATTTTGAGCAAGCACTAGAACAAGTCAAGAATTTAAGCCCATTGGAATTAGCAGCTGAAGAATTACGCGTAGCCCAGCAGATTGTTGGTGAAATTACCGGGGAATTTACTCCCGATGACTTATTAGATTACGTATTTCGCGAATTTTGTATCGGCAAGTAAGCGGCCGTACTGTATCATTTCTGGCCAAGCTTAAAATAAACACAAATATATCAAGGTTATGCAACACGAATTTGAAGTCATTATTGTTGGTGGAGGTCACGCTGGTACCGAGGCAGCATTGGCATCGGCACGTATGGGCGCGCGCACTTTATTGCTGACTCAAAATATCGAGACTATTGGCCAAATGAGCTGTAATCCAGCAATTGGCGGCATCGGTAAGAGCCATTTAGTGCGTGAAATTGATGCCATGGGAGGTGTAATGGCATTTGCTGCTGATCTTGCAGGCATACAATTCCGAGTCCTTAATCAGCGTAAAGGCCCAGCAGTTCGAGCCACGCGTGCACAAACAGATCGCGCGTTATACCGTCAGGCAATTCGTTCAAGTGTTGAAAATCAATCCAACTTATCTATTTTCCAACAAGAGGTCGACGATCTAATTGTAGAGCAAGGTAAAGTAAAAGGCGTTGTGACAAGAATGGGGTTGCATTTTAAGTCTTCTGCAGTGGTCTTGACCGTTGGTACTTTCTTAGGCGGAAAAATATTTGTGGGTCCACAAACTTATCAAGCAGGCCGAGCGGGAGATTCTGCTTCCGTGCGATTGGCTGATCGTTTACGTGAACAATCGTTAGATGTTGATCGTTTAAAAACAGGAACACCACCTCGCATAGATGGCAAAACAATAGATTATTCAAAAATGGAAGTACAACCAGGTGACCAACCGTTACCGGTATTTTCATTTATGGGTTCACGTGAGCAACACCCCGAACAGGTTAATTGCCACATTACTTATACAAATCAACTAAGCCATCAAATCATTCGTGACTCTATGCATGAGTCACCAATGTACAGTGGTGCAATTAAAGGTATAGGCCCGCGTTACTGTCCTTCAATAGAAGATAAAGTTTCTCGCTTTGCAGATCGCGATCGACACCAAGTGTTCATTGAGCCTGAAGGGTTACATACACATGAAGTGTATCCCAATGGAATTTCCACGAGTCTTCCTTATGATGTGCAATTGGAAATGGTACACACAATACCTGGGTTGGAAAATTGTCACATTACTCGCCCAGGTTACGCTATTGAGTATGATTATTTTAACCCAACTGGATTACAACCCAGTCTAGAAACCAAATCGCTACCGGGATTATTTTTTGCTGGGCAAATTAATGGAACTACTGGCTATGAAGAGGCTGCAGCACAAGGTTTAATGGCAGGAATTAATGCTGTGCGCGCAGTGCATAATGAACAGGCAGTTATTTTACGACGAGACCAGGCATACATTGGTGTAATGATTGATGATTTAGTGACGAGAGGAACCCAAGAGCCTTATAGGATGTTTACCAGTCGAGCGGAGTATCGCTTAATTTTACGTGAAGATAATGCAGACCTTCGATTAACTTCTATTGCTAATGATCTAGGATTGATTGATCAAGCAAGATGGACTCGATTCAAATGGAAAAAAGAAATAATCGAAAAAGAACAAGTAAGATTAGAAAAAACTTTTGTTCAAGCAAGCCATGTAACAGAAGAGCAGGGTAATCGTTTGTTTGGAAGTAAAATTGAACGTGAGTACAGTATGTCGAGTTTATTACGACGACCAGAAGTATCTTACGCAACTTTTGCAGAGCTATCCAAATATGCGCCTTATGTTGATGATGAAGAAGTCATAGAGCAATTAAATATTCAAGCAAAATACGCAGGCTACATGCAACGCCAAACAGCAGAAATTGAAAAATCAAAACGCCTTGAAGATACGCAGATACCGGAAACGTTTGACTATAATCTAGTTAAAGGTCTGTCTAACGAAGCGCTACAAAAACTAAATTCTATAAAACCTAAAACTCTAAGCCAAGCATCAAGAATCGCGGGAGTCACTCCCGCAAGTGTGTCGTTATTGTTAGTACATTTAAAAGCTCGTAGAAAAATCGTACCATGCGATTATGAAGATTCACAAGTTGCTCATGATGGTTAAATACAATTACCATTGATCAACTACTGTTAGTCAGGTTAACAATCTCGGCTTTTGTTTATTAATGGAAACACACTCCCAGTTGGAAAAGGGTGCACAGCAATTATCTGTGCCACTATCTAACCCACAGTTAGATCTGCTGCTAACTTATCTAGAATTGATTAAGCGTTGGAATAAGGCATATAACCTAGTAGGCACCTCAAAAACTAACGAATTGCTTCAAAAGCACCTGCTAGATAGCCTTTCCATTGTTCCATACGTGAAAAAGGCGCCTGTATTAGATGTCGGTAGTGGTGCGGGCTTGCCAGGTATTCCTTTAGCTATTTCGCTACCTGACATATCATTCACTCTACTTGATTCAAATGGTAAAAAAGCCAGGTTTATGCGCCAGGCGGTGATGGATTTAAATTTAACCAATGTCGATATTGTGCAAACACGAGTAGAAGATTATCAGCCTAATAAAGCGCCAAATTCGGTTCTGTCACGAGCCTTTGCGCCATTGGGGAAGGCTCTAGAAATGTTAGCCGCTGTCTGCGCACCTCAAGGCCAAGTGCTGATTATGTTAGGAGTACAGCCGCATAATTTTCCTTCTTTAACCCAAGTCAATAATATCCGAGCACACTCAGTGACTATTCCAGGTCTAGATTCCCAGCGTCACATTCTTTTGGCAGACCGGGCTTAGTTGGTATGGCTAGGATTATTGCAATTACGAATCAAAAAGGTGGTGTGGGCAAGACCACAACGACGGTTAATCTAGCAGCATCACTAGCAGCAGCAAAGCGAAAAGTATTGTTGGTAGACCTAGATCCTCAAGGCAACGCCACTATGGGCTCGGGTATAGATAAACGCGAAGTAGAAATTTCTGTTGCACATGTGTTGTTAGAACAGCATTCAATTGATGAATGCATCGTTACTAGTGAGAGCGCTGGCTATGACATATTGCCCTCTAATGAGCAACTGACCAGTGCAGAGGTTGGATTGTTAGAAATGCGAGGTAGAGAATTTAAACTACGACGTGCATTAGGACTGGTTGCAGATAGATATGACTATATATTAATAGACAGTCCTCCCTCTTTAAACATGTTAACAGTGAATGGCCTGGTCGCAGCACAAAGTGTGATTATTCCTACTCAGTGTGAGTATTATGCGTTAGAAGGGCTATCTGCATTACTTGGAACTATAGAAAGAGTGCGACAAAGCGCAAATCCAGAGCTACAGGTTGAGGGTGTGCTAAGAACTATGTTTGATCCTCGTAATAACTTAGCCAACGATGTGTCTTCTCAACTCACGACTCATTTTGGAGATAATGTTTATCGAACTATCATTCCAAGAAATGTCACCTTAGCAGAAGCACCTAGTCATGGCTTACCCGTGATTCGTTATGATAAAGGTTCGCGCGGTTCTCGCGCCTATATTGCATTAGCCGGTGAAATGTTGAGACGAGAAGAAGCAGCATTACAGCCGAGGGTGTCATAAAAAATGAGTGCAAAGAAACGAAAAGGGCTGGGTAATTTAGGTGTCGATATATTGTTATCCACACCTGTGGAGGCAGCGCCAACATCGCAACAATCCGAGGAAAAACATGCCAGCGGACTTGATTATATTGATGTCGATCTGGTCGACCGTAGCCCATTTCAGCCTCGACAGAATATGACAGAAGAAGGGCTTACTGAGTTAGCTGACTCAATTCGCAGCCAAGGGTTAATACAACCAATCGTAGTAAGAAAAACTGGTAATCGCTACGAATTAATTGCAGGCGAACGACGTTGGCATGCCGCGCAAAAAGCAGGTTTAGATGAAATCCCGGCTGTCATCAAAGAGGCTAACGATGAATCAGCCGCCGCTATGGCATTAATAGAAAATCTTCAGCGTGAAGACCTCAATCCAATTGAAGAGGCTTTTGCTATGTCAAATTTGACCAAACAATTTGATTGGACTCACCAGAAAGTAGCTGATGTGCTTGGTAAAGCGCGCGCCACAGTGAGCAATATGCTGCGCTTGTTAGAGTTACCTATAGAAGTGCGCGACCTAATTAGACAGGAAAAATTAAGCATGGGTCATGCACGCGCCTTGCTCTCGCTACCCACAAGTCAGCAAGGTCAGGTGGCCGCTAGGATTGTCGCCAAAAATCTTACAGTTAGACAAACCGAACAGGCGATCCGTAAGTTGATAAATAGTGTAAGTAATAAAACCTCGATTTCACCTAAAAAAGACCCAAATATCCAGAATTTGGAAAATATTATTGCAGATACTCTTGGTGCTGCAGTCGAGATAAAACATAGCGCAAACTCCAAAAAAGGCAAAATTGAAATTCAGTACAATGATTTGGATGAACTAGACGGAATTTTACGTAAGATTGGTGCTAGTAGTTAGTTAACCCTGCCTATAATAGTGCAGAAATCTTCCTCGTTAATATTATTAATATACACATGTTGAGATTTTATCCGCCAGCGCTTATACTCCGCGCCGCGAGCAAGATTCGTTTGTAGCTTGAGGGTATATATCCTTAATTTAAAACAATAAATTCAAACGAATGAAAGTATCAACTTTAATCGCCAACTGCCTGAATAGGTTGAAAAAACTTGGCTAAAAAGCAATCGTTAGTTACTACGATTTTGATCTCCCAAATAATTGTAGCTTGTGTAATAGCGATCGGATTGATTTATCAAGGTATACTAGTTGCACTTTCTTCATTGCTCGGTGGTTTTATCTGCATTATTCCAAATATTTATTTGGCGCGTAAATTAGCAGGTAAGCAAACAGCCGATGTGAATCAGCTGCAAAATAGTATGTACACCGCAGAAATTGGAAAGATTATAATAACTGCAGCTCTATTTGCAGGTGTATTTGCAACACAAGATTGGATTCATCCAGTGGCACTGCTGGCTGGATTTGGATTAGCGCATCTAACGCACTGGCTAACTCCAGTAGTTATGTCGGTTTTAAATAAAAATAGGGATTTATAGAAATGGCAAGCGAAGAGCTGACCGCTTCTGGGTATATAAAACACCACCTAACAAACCTTACATTTGGTCAACATCCAGATGGTCATTGGGGATTTGCTCATGGCGCTGAAGAAGCTTCTGAGATGGGATTTTGGGCAATCCATGTTGACACCATGTTCTGGTCTATATTAATTGGCTTTTTATTTATATTTTTCTTTTCTAGAGCCGCTAAGTCCGCATCTTCAGATGTCCCGAGCGGGCTGCAAAATTTTGTCGAGTGGGTAATTGAATTTATTGATGATAATGTTAAGAGCACATTTCACGGATCGACCCCGATAGTTGCACCATTAGCACTGACAGTATTTGTTTGGGTGCTCGGTATGAATCTGATGGATTTGGTACCAGTAGACTGGATACCACACCTTTCAGCCATGGCGGGTATTGAGTATATGAAGGTTGTGCCAACCACAGACCCGAATGCCACGATGGGGATGTCAATTACAGTATTTTTAATGGTGCTCTACTACAGCATCAAAATGAAAGGGTTTGGCGGGTTTACAGCGGAGCTTACACTTCAACCATTTAGCGCTAAATTTCCTTTCAATCTGATCCTTATTCCAGTGAACTTCTTTTTAGAGACAGTGGCATTGCTTGCTAAGCCAATCTCACTGGGCTTACGTTTATTTGGAAATCTATATGCGGGTGAAATGATCTTTATTTTGATCGCATTAATGTACGGAGGGGGATTCATCCTCGGTATTTTTGGAGGTGGGCTACAGTTGATATGGGCTATATTCCATATCTTAGTAGTAGTACTACAAGCTTTCATTTTTATGGTGTTAACCGTTGTATATTTAAATATGGCGCATGAGCATCATTAGACAATTACGTTATTAAAAAACTTTAACTTTAGTAGAGCGGAGACGTTATGGAATTATCACAAGCAGTTATTTTCTTAGCCGGCGGAATATTAATGGGCCTTGGTGCATTAGGTGCAGCGATCGGTATTGGTAACTTGGGTGGAAAATATATGGAAGGCATCGCGCGTCAGCCTGAATTAATCCCAATGTTACGTACACAAATGTTTATCGTACTTGGTCTAGTGGATGCTGTTCCTATGATTGCTGTAGGCATCGCGTTTTACATGATTTTCGCTCTTTAAGTCCTATAAGTCGTAACATTAGTGAGGTGTAAAGGTGAATATTAATCTCACCCTAATCGGACAATCCATCGCGTTTCTATTTTTTGCATATTTCTGCATGAAGTTTGTCTGGCCGCCTATTACAGGCGCGCTAGCTGAGAGAAAGAAGAAAATCGCAGAAGGCTTGGAAGCTGCAGAGCGTGGCATGCAGTCTCAAGAGCAAGCTCAAGTGCAAGTACAAGCACAAATGACTGAAGCGAAACAACAAGCATCTGAGATTATTAACCAAGCTCAGAAACGTGCAAACGAGATTGTTGAAGAAGCCAAAGGCACAGCTGTGCAAGAAGGCGAGCGAATTAAAGTAGCTGCGCATTCTGATATAGAAAAAGAAATCAACCGAGCAAAAGAACAGTTACGTTCTCAGGTGTCTACTCTCGCAATTGCTGGTGCTGAAAGAGTACTTAACAAAGAGATCAATGCAGATGCTCACAAAGCAGTGCTCGATGATCTTGCCGCACAAATTTAAGGAAAACATGTGTCAGAATTAACAACAGCAGCACGACCTTATGCAAGAGCCGCGTTTGATTATGCATCATCTAATGGTGTTATAGGTCAGTGGGCAGAGATGCTAGGTTTTTGTGCCGCAGTGGCAAATGACGCAACCATGAAAACAGCGTTAGACCAACCTAGCCTGAACAGACAACAGTCTGCAGAATTATTTAATGAGGTGTGTGCAGATAAATTAGATGGCCACGCTAAAAACTTTATTAAATTACTTGCAGAGAATGATCGTATCTCATTACTGCCAGATATCGTCGTTTTGTATCATCACTATCAAGCTCAAGCTCAAGGCACTGTAGATGCAGAGTTAATTAGTGCGCTAGAAGTTGATGATCAACAGGTAGAAGCAATCTCTGCGTCATTAGCAAAAAGACTTGGTAAAAAAGTATCTATTACTACAAGCATTGATGAAACATTAATTGGCGGCGCAATCATAAGAGCAGGTGACATGGTCATTGATGGCTCAGTACGTGGACGCTTAGAAAAGCTGTCAAATACGCTTAGCAACTAGAATTTAGATTAAATTATAGAGTTCAAGAGGAATTCATATGCAACTCAACCCTACAGAAATAACAAGCTTAATCAAACAACGTATTGATAAGTTTGAAGCCGCGTCTGAAGCGCGCACAGAGGGAACAGTCGTTGGTGTTACTGACGGTATTGTTCGAATTCATGGCTTGGCCGATGTGGTCTCTGGAGAAATGATTGAATTTCCAGGAAACGTATTCGGAATGGCGTTGAACTTGGAGCGTGATTCAGTTGGCGCCGTAGTACTTGGTGACTACAAAGAAATTTCTGAGGGCGACAAAGTAAAGTGTACAGGTAACATTCTCGAGGTACCTACAGGCCCTGAGTTACTTGGCCGTGTAGTGAATTCTCTCGGTGAACCAATAGATGGCAAAGGTCCAATCGAAGCAAAATTAAATGCACCTATTGAAAAAATTGCACCAGGTGTAATTGAGCGTAAATCTGTAGATCAGCCAGTTCAAACAGGATTGAAATCAATTGATGCCATGGTTCCAATTGGCCGTGGCCAACGAGAACTTATTATTGGTGACCGCCAAACTGGTAAAACAGCAGTAGCACTTGATGCCATCATTAACCAAAAGGGCACTGGTGTTAAATGTATTTATGTCGCAATTGGTCAAAAGAATTCATCGGTTGCAAACGTAGTAAGAAAACTAGAAGAGCATGATGCAATGGGTCATACCATAATTGTATCCGCTGCAGCTGCAGAATCTGCAGCGATGCAATACATTGCTCCTTACTCTGGTTGCACTATGGGCGAATATTTCCGTGACCGTGGAGAAGACGCATTAATAATTTATGATGATCTGTCCAAGCAAGCGGTAGCCTACAGGCAAGTATCTTTATTACTACGTCGTCCACCTGGTCGAGAAGCTTATCCGGGTGATGTATTTTACTTACACTCAAGATTGCTAGAGCGTGCATCTCGTGTAAACGAAGAATATGTTGAAGCGTTTACGAATGGTGAGGTTAAAGGAAAAACAGGTTCTTTAACCGCGTTACCTATAATTGAAACGCAGGCTGGCGACGTATCAGCTTTCGTACCAACAAACGTAATTTCAATTACTGATGGTCAAATCTTTTTGGAATCAGATTTGTTTAATTCAGGTTTCAGACCAGCAATTAATGCGGGTCTATCAGTATCTCGTGTTGGTGGTGCTGCACAAACCAAGATTGTTAAGAAACTAGGTGGCGGTGTTCGTTTGGCACTTGCTCAGTATCGTGAATTAGCAGCCTTCTCTCAGTTCGCATCAGATCTTGATGAGCAAACACGTAAGCAATTAGAACGTGGTGAGCGTGTGATGGAGTTAATGAAACAACCACAATACTCTCCATTAACAGTAGGCGAGATGGCGATTTCTCTTTATGCGGTAGATAAGGGTTATATCGATGATGTTGATAAGAGCAAAGTTGTAGCATTTGAAGCTGCTATGCATGATTACTTGCGTTCAAATAACAAAGATTTGCTTGATAAGATAAATGACACTGGCGATTACAATGACGACATTGAAGCAGCAATCAAGCAAGCTGTTGAAGCGTTTAAAGCTAACGGTGTTTGGTAAGACTTATGTCTGGCGCTAAACAAATACGTACCCAGATCTCGAGTATTAAGAATACTCAGAAGATCACTAAAGCAATGGAAATGGTTGCTGCGAGTAAAATGCGTAAAGCACAAGATCGTATGAATGAAACACGACCATATGCGATTAAAATTAAGCAAGTAATTAATCATCTAGCTGCAGCGCATTCCGAATACAAACATCCTTATATGACTGCTCGTGATGAGGTTAAACGTGCAGGATTCATTATCATTTCTACCGATCGCGGATTGTGTGGTGGCTTAAACGTTAATTTGTTCAAAAGTGCATTGCGCCAAATAAAAGAATACCAAGATCAAGGTGTAGAGGTTGATCTTAGTATCATCGGTTCTAAAGGTATGGCTTTCTTTAGGCGCTTATCAGATTTGAATATTGTGTCTCATGCTAGCGGGTTGGGCGATAACATTCACATGAACGAAATTATTGGTCCAGTGAAAGTAATGTTAGATGCTTATTCTGAAGGCAACATTGATCGTTTGCATATAGTGGAAAATGAATTTGTTAATACCATGACGCAATCATCAGACGTCAATACATTGTTACCGTTGCCGAGTGATGAAGAAGAAGTTAGACAACATCACTGGGATTATATATACGAGCCTGATGCAAAAGAAGTTTTAGACTCACTATTAATCAGATACGTTGAATCAATTGTTTATCGTGGTGTAGTTGAAAATGTCGCCTGTGAAATGGCGGCAAGAATGATTGCAATGAAAAGTGCGTCCGATAATGCGGGTAGCCTTATCGATGATTTGCAGCTGGCTTATAACAAAGCACGCCAAGCATCGATTACACAAGAATTATCAGAGATTGTTGGTGGTGCAGCGGCCGTTTAATGCTGACGGAAAGAATTTATATTAAAGATTGAAGTAACGAGGAATTAAAATGAGTACTGGTCAAATTATAGAAGTAATCGGCGCGGTCGTTGACGTGGAGTTTCCATCCAGTCAAATACCTAAAGTGTACGATGCACTAAAAGTAGATGAAAAAGGATTGACGCTAGAAGTACAACAGCAGCTTGGCGATGGAGTAGTAAGAACCATTGTTATGGGTGCATCTGAAGGATTGCAGCGTGGTTTGCAAGTCACCAATACCGGCAAAGCAATTAACGTCCCTGTTGGACCAAAAACATTAGGTCGTGTCATGGATGTGCTGGGTAACCCAGTTGATAATGCTGGAGATATTGGCAATGACTCAACGATGCCTATTCACCGTTTACCACCAAGTTTTGAAGAGCAAGCTGGAGGAAACGAGTTACTAACAACAGGCATTAAAGTAATTGATTTACTTTGCCCATTTGCTAAGGGCGGAAAAATTGGTCTGTTCGGTGGAGCGGGTGTAGGTAAGACCGTGACCATGATGGAATTAATTAACAACATCGCAAAAGCGCATTCAGGATTATCAGTGTTCGCGGGTGTTGGAGAGCGTACTCGTGAAGGAAACGATTTCTACTACGAGATGAAAGAAGCGGGCGTACTAGATAAAGTGGCCATGGTATACGGTCAGATGAATGAACCACCGGGAAACAGACTACGAGTTGCGCTAACAGGATTGACCATGGCGGAGTATTTCCGTGATGAAGGTAAAGACGTATTAATGTTTATCGATAATATATATCGATACACATTGGCAGGAACAGAGGTATCTGCACTACTTGGTCGTATGCCATCTGCGGTAGGTTATCAACCAACACTTGCAGAAGAAATGGGTGCGCTACAAGAACGAATTACTTCAACCAACAGTGGTTCAATTACTTCAATTCAAGCAGTATATGTGCCTGCAGATGACTTGACCGATCCATCACCTGCAACCACATTTGCACACTTAGATGCGACTGTCGTACTTTCTCGTCAAGTAGCAGAATTAGGTATCTACCCTGCGGTGGATCCACTAGATTCTACTAGCCGCCAGTTGGATCCATTAGTAATTGGACAAGAACACTACGAAACTGCGCGCGCAGTACAGAACACTCTACAAAAATATCAAGAGCTTAAGGACATTATTGCGATTCTTGGTATGGATGAGTTGTCAGAAGAAGATAAGCAAGTTGTTACACGTGCTCGCAAGATCCAACGATTCTTATCACAACCATTTAGTGTTGCAGAAGTATTTACCGGTACGCCAGGTGAGTTAGTTCCATTGAATGAAACTGTTGCAAGTTTCCGAGCGATTGTTGATGGCGAGTATGACCATCTACCAGAGCAAGCATTCTACATGGCTGGAAATATTGACTCAGTACTGAAGAAAGCAGAAGATCTTAAGTAATCGCTAGTTATGGCAACTAATATGCAACTTGATATCGTAAGCGCTGAATCCGAGATATTCTCTGGCACTGTCAATGCTGTTTTTGCACCGGCCATTGTTGGTGATGTGGGAATATATCCACAACATACACCATTAGTGACTCGCCTAAAGCCCGGTGAATTAAAAATTGAAGTTGAAGGTGAAGAGGACCGATATATCTACGTGTCCGGCGGTATGCTGGAAGTTCAACCTGATGTGGTTACTGTGCTCTCTGATACTGCAATTCGGGCAGAAGACCTTGATGAAAATATGGCACTTGAGGCAAAGCAGCATGCAGAAGAGCTTCTTAAGGATAAACAGTCAGAGGTAGATAGTGCAAGAGCACTTGCTGAGCTTGCTGAAGCAGCTGCTCAACTCCGTATGATAGAAAAATTCCGCAAAGGAAAGATCTGATAGCTAAATTTCTAATAGATTCAAAGCTTTGAGATAAATAGAACATAAAGGCAGCCAAATGGCTGCCTTTTTCATTTCTATGTAAGGGTAACTAGTTCAAAATATGGACTAGAATAATAGTGTAACCTTTTCTATCTCAAAGAATTAATAGATCTATGTCTCTAAACGTCGTTATATTAGCCGCTGGTCAAGGCACTCGTATGTGCAGCAAATTACCCAAAGTACTGCATCAAGTCGGGGGTAAATCCATGTTGGCGCATACCATTACAACCGCAGAAAATTTAGGCGCCGATCGAATCATCGTTGTTTATGGCCATGGTGGTGAAGCAGTACGTTCTGCAATTCAGAATGAGAAAGTAGAATGGGTAGAACAAGCGAAGAGACTGGGTACAGGGCATGCAGTTCAGCAGGCTATTCCATTTTTTACAGCTAAAGCAGATGAAAATATTCTTATTTTGTATGGTGATGTTCCACTAGCAAGAGAAACAACGCTGAAAACATTGTTAGAACAGCAACCTAAAGAATCAATGGCAATTTTAACTACAGAACTTTCTAACCCACACGGTTATGGACGTATAGTGCGGAGTATACAAGGTAAAGTTGAAAAAATTGTAGAAGAAAAAGATGCAGATAATGAGATTAGAAAAATCGCAGAAATAAACACAGGAATTCTATGTGCATCTTCGCAGAGTTTAATTAAGTGGCTTGATAACATTGATAATAATAATAAGCAGCAGGAATATTATTTAACGGATTGTGTTGGATTAGCTGTAGCGGATGGAAAGCCTGTTGAGGCAGTGATCTGTGAAGACCCGAGTGAAGTAATGGGGGTTAATAATCGCGTTCATCTTGCTGAAATGGAAGGCGTATACCAAGCTAGACAACGCGAAAGACTAATGATTAATGGTGCGACGTTGCGTGATGCTTCAAGTACCTATGTTGATGGAAATATAGAAATTGGAAACGATATTATTATTGAACCAAACGTTTTATTCCGTGGAAACGTTGAAATAGGTGATGATGTCTCAATTGGGATGAATTGTGTGATATCACATAGTGTTATTGAAACAGGAACGGTAATACATCCTAATTCTGTGATCGAGGATTCAAAAATTGGTAAAAACTGTGAAATAGGTCCTTTTGCTCGTGTGCGTCCCAATACAGAATTAGCAAACGAAGTAAAATTGGGCAATTTTGTTGAAGTAAAGAAATCAAATATTGCTTCAGGCAGCAAAGTTAATCATTTGAGTTATATCGGAGATGCCAGCATCGGTGAAAAAACTAACATTGGCGCAGGAACTATTTGCTGCAATTATGATGGTGCAAATAAACATAGAACTGTTATTGGCAATAATGTTTTTATTGGCTCTGACACACAATTAGTTGCGCCAGTAAATATAGATGACGGTGCAACTATTGGGGCAGGTTCAACAATTACGCGAGACGTCCCTGGAGAAAAATTAACACTGTCTCGTAGCAAACAGACAACAATAGATAATTGGCAAAGGCCAGTTAAACAGAAGAAGTAAAGGAAGTAAGGAGACTTTCGTTATGTGTGGAATCGTTGGAGCAATATCAAAAAGAGACGTATCAGATATATTGTTAGAAGGTTTAAAACGCCTTGAGTATAGAGGGTATGATTCTGCGGGTATGGCTGTGCTAAACAAAGGCCTGCTAGAAAGAGTAAGGCGTCCTGGAAAAGTATCAGAATTGGGTGATGCGCTACAAGAGTCAAACTTAAGCGGTATTGTGGGGATTGCACACACTCGCTGGGCTACGCACGGAGTGCCATCAGAATACAATGCTCACCCACATATATGTAATGGTCGAGTTGCTATTGTTCATAACGGCATTATTGAAAATTATCAAGAACTGCGTGAGATGCAGTCTAAAGCAGGATTCAAATTTACTTCAGATACAGATACAGAAGTAATTGCACATCAAATAGTTTTATATTTGGAAAAAGGTGACTCATTATTTTTTGCTGTACAAAACACTGTTAAAGACCTAAAAGGTGCTTATGCCTTAGGTGTGATTGATCGTACCGATGAAGATAGAATTATTGCTGCCCGTAGCGGTAGCCCACTAGTTATTGGCGTAGGTGAAAATGAAAATTTCATTGCTTCTGATGTGCATGCATTATTAAAAGAAACACATAAGTTTATATATTTAGAGAATGGTGATATCGCAGAAATTACACGCGATAAGATTTCTATATTCGATCTTAAAGGAGAATTTGTCGAAAGAGAAATTAAATCTAGTAAACAAAACTCAGATGCGGCGGAAAAAGGTGAATACGAACACTACATGCTCAAAGAAATTTATGAGCAGCCACGTGCAATTGCCGATACATTAGAGGGTAGAGTGCTTAATGGTCGAGTGATGGATGAAATTCTTGGGCCAAAAGCGAAAGCCATTCTAGATAAAACTCAAGCGATACAAATTATCGCGTGTGGTACAAGCTATCACGCTGGCTTAGTTGCTAAATACTGGTTTGAAGAAATTGCAGGTATTCACTGTCACGTTGAAGTAGCCAGTGAATTTCGTTATCGGAAACATGTTGTTAGACCGGGTACATTGTTTGTAACTATTTCACAGTCAGGTGAAACGGCTGATAGTCTTGCCGCACTTTTGCAAGCAAGTTCAGAAAATTATGTTGGTTCGTTAGTGATATGTAATGTTCCTGAGAGCTCGCTAGTTAGGGAATCTGATTTAGCCTTGATGACTCATGCAGGTCCTGAAATTGGCGTAGCTTCAACTAAAGCCTTTACTACCCAATTAGTAGCATTAATGATGTTGGTGATTCTGATTGGACGTCGAAATGGCTTACATCCAGAAATGGAAAAAATCTTAGTTGAACAGCTGCTTAATTTACCAGTACGTATTAATAAAGCATTATCGTTGGATGACCCAATTAAAGAGTTGGCAAAGTTATATAAAGATAAGCATCACGCATTATTCCTAGGCCGAGGATCTCACCACCCTATTGCAATGGAAGGTGCGTTAAAGTTAAAAGAAATTTCCTATATTCATGCAGAATCCTATGCGGCTGGTGAATTGAAGCATGGGCCAATTGCATTAGTGGATAGCGACATGCCAGTGATAACAGTTGCACCTAATAATGAATTGTTAGAAAAGCTTAAATCAAATATAGAAGAAGTACGTGCACGTGGCGGTGAATTACATGTCTTTGCTGATGCGGGTTGTGCATTTGGTATAGAAGAAGGCATGCAGCTTATTGAATTAGATGCACCAGAGAATGCGGTTGCTCCAATTATATTTACTATTCCGTTACAACTACTTTCATATCATGTCGCCGTGCTTAAAGGGACTGATGTTGATCAGCCAAGAAATTTAGCAAAATCTGTGACAGTGGAATAAATCCGGTCACTACAAGTTATTTTACTCATCCTTAAATTTAGAGTGAAATCTACTCACAATCTTATGTAAGCATTCAGCCATGTCTATTGGAAAAGAGGTTTCTAGCTCAATTAGATGGATGGCAGGCATGCGTGTCCTCAGTCAGATATTAATGTGGGCAGCGACTTTAATAGTAATAAGACTATTGTCACCTGAAGATTACGGGTTGATGGCGTTAGCTTCAGTTGTAATCGGCTTGCTAGAAATATTGGATGATATGGGCTTGGCATCGGCAATCGTTAAGAAGAAAGAGTTGTCAGATAAGTTTGTTCAGCAAATTTTCGGTATGCTGTTTATATTTAATATTGGATTTTACGCAATCCTCTATTTTACCGCTCCGCTTATTGCAGACTTTTTTGGAGACCCTCGACTAGAAATAATTATTTATATTTTAGGCCTGCAAACTCTGATTCGTATTTTCTTCTATATTCCCAATGCAATCATGAGAAGAAATATGGAATTTCGCAGCGTGTCTTTGATTAGATTTGCTGCTGTTATTGCTCAAAGTGTTACCACACTTATATTTGCATTTTTGGGTTATGGGGTTTGGTCTTTAGTACATGGTGCTCTGGCTTATACAACCGTACAAACATTGGGTGCAATGATTGTATCTCGTTACACCTGTAGGCCTAGCTTTTCATTTGATGGTATTGGTGAAGCATTAAGCTTTGGCGGTCTAATTACTCTTCATCGCATACTTTACTACTTCTATAATTCTGCTGATGCAGTTGTTATGGGTAAATTGGTAGGACAAAAAGCATTAGGATACTACTCGGTGGCAATGCAGATTGCATGTCTGCCAATTGACAAGTTTATGATGATCTTGAATGAAGTGGGCTTCTCTGCTTTTTCAACAATTCAAGATAATCAACAAAAAATGAATGAGCTACTGTGCAAAGCAGTACGATTACTTGGGATCGTAATTTTCCCTGTATTTATGGGCGTGTCTTGTGTTTCACCAGAGTTAGTTGATGTTCTGCTTGGTGAAAAATGGACACCGGCTGCATTACCATTACAAATTATTAGCGCAGTAATGGCACTTAAAATGATGAATATTACAGACCCGTTACTATTTGCTATGGGCCGTCCTGATGTTGGCGTAAAAGCACTCGCGATTGGTTGCGTGATTATGCCGATTGCTTTTTATGTAGGCGCACATTGGGGATTGATTGGCATATCTTTGTCATGGTTAATAGCTTATCCGCCGTATTTCTATATTTCTATGAGGATTGTTTTGTCAACAATAGGGATGAAGTTTAGTACTTATGTTCGTGAATTTGCTTATCCTGCTTTATTTAGTGCGATCATGTATGTAATGGTGACGCTTGCAAGAGAACTCATTAGCCCGCTTATTGGTAATACGGCGTTAGAGTTAATTATGTTGATATTTGTAGGCGCGGTGACTTACACAGGCTTGGTGCTTGCGTTCCAACGTGATACTGCATGGCAATTATATTCAATGGTTAGAAGTCGATAGCGTTTAATAATGAGGCTTGTCTAAACACTATAGTAAACTTTTTAAAAGTAGTATAAGTTAAGTCAACAGAATTTTAATGCTTATTAAAAAGGAGCATTTGTTGACGACGAGGCCAGAAATTGATGATGAGGAAACCCAGGAATGGGTACAGGCATTACATGATGTCATAGAACATACTGGTGAAAATAAAGCTCATCAAATAATAGAAACATTAATCACTGAATCAAGACGTGCTGGCGTCAATCTCCCTTTCAAAACTACAACTCCATATATCAATACTATTGACAGTGCGGATGAAGAACGACTTCCAGGTGATCTGTCCTTGGAGCATCGGGTGCGTTCATTGGAGCGTTGGAATGCTCTAGCTATGGTTGTACAGGCAGCAAAAGTTACAACTGAGCTGGGTGGGCATATATCCTCATATGCTTCTGCTGCAACTCTGTATAGCATAGGCTTTAATCATTTCTTTAGAGGGCCTAGTGATCAACACAATGGAGACTTAGTCTATTTTCAGGGACACGCAGCGCCAGGCGTGTATGCGCGTGCATACTTGGAAGGCCGACTTACAGAGAAGCAATTAAAAAATTTCCGTCGGGATGTTGATAGGGAGGGATTAACTTCATACCCACACCCATGGTTAATGCCAGACTTTTGGCAGTTTCCGACTGTATCTATGGGTTTGGGGCCAATTACAGGAATCTATCAAGCTAGATTCATGAAGTATTTAAATGACCGTAGTCTCAAGGATGAAGAGGGTCGTAAGGTTTGGGTGTTTACTGGTGATGGTGAAATGGATGAGCCGGAGTCTTTAGGTGCAATTTCATTAGCGGCACGTGAAAATCTAGATAACTTAATATTTGTTGTTAACTGCAACTTACAACGTCTAGATGGACCTGTGCGCGGTAATGGGAAAATAATTCAAGAATTAGAAGGTGTGTTCCGCGGTGCAGGTTGGAATGTTATTAAGTTAGTCTGGGGTTCTAATTGGGACCCATTATTCGAGAATGATAGCTCCGGTATTTTATTAAAACGCATGGAAGAAGCCGTAGATGGTGATTATCAAAACTACCGGGCTAAGGGAGGTGCATATACTAGAGAACACTTCTTTGGTAAGTATCCTGAACTTGAAGCGTTAGTGTCTAAAATGACGGATGAAGACTTATGGCGGTTAAACCGCGGTGGGCATGATCAGCAAAAAGTTTATGCGGCCTATACTTCTGCAGTAAAGCACAAAGGCCAACCAACAGTTATATTAGCTAAAACGGTTAAAGGTTATGGACTTGGTAAAAGTGGAGAGAGCCTTAACATTGCACATCAATTAAAAAAGCCAACAAAAGACTCTATAAAAGAATTTAGGGATCGTTATCAGATTCCAATCCCAGATGAAGATCTTGACAAGGTCCCATTTTATAAGCCTGCAGACGATAGCCCAGAAATTCTTTATATAAAACAATGCCGAGAAAAACTCGGTGGTTCTATCCCACAGAGAAAGCCATTTCCTGCATTTGCTCCTATAAAAATTCCGGAATTCGATATATTTTCTAAGCTAGTTGCTGACAGTGGCGAGCGCGAATATTCAACTACAATGACGTTTGTACGCATATTGACTGCACTGACAAGAGAGAAAAGTATTAGTAAATATATTGTGCCTATCGTTCCTGATGAGGCACGAACATTTGGTATGGAGGGAATGTTTCGTACCATGGGAATTTACTCGCGCAAAGGCCAGCTCTATGACCCTGTAGATGCTGATGACCTCATGTATTATCGGGAAGATAAGGCAGGACAAATACTACAGGAAGGTATTAATGAAGCCGGGGCTATGTCCTCATGGATAGCGGCAGCATGCTCCTATAGCAGTCACGGCTTAGCTATGATTCCATTCTATATTTTTTACTCAATGTTTGGTTTTCAACGTATCGGTGATCTAGCATGGTTAGCTGCTGATAGTCATTCTCGTGGATTTTTATTGGGTGGTACAGCAGGTAGAACGACATTAGCAGGAGAAGGCTTACAACACCAAGATGGCCAAAGTCATATTATGGCTAACTTTATACCTAACTGCAGAAGTTATGATCCAACCTTTGCTTATGAGCTGACGGTAATCATTCATGATGGGTTAGTTCGTATGTATGAAAAGCAGCACGATTGTTTTTATTACATTACAGTGATGAATGAAAATTATAAACATCCCGCTATGCCAGAAGGTATTGAAGATGGGATAATTAAAGGAATGTACTTATTTAAAGCTTCTGCAAACAATAAATGTGATGTACAGCTTTTAGGTTGTGGGGCAATACTTCGAGAAATAATTAAAGCAGCTGAGATTTTAGAAGATGATTATAAGGTATCTACAAATGTATGGAGCGTTACTAGTTTCAATGAATTATACCGAGATGGCATTGAGGTAAATCGTTGGAATATGTTACATCCTGATCAAAATGCAAAACAGTCGTATGTCACACAGTGCCTAAAGTCTGATGATCAAGTTGTAATTGCAGCTACTGATTATGTGAAATTATATGCTGATCAAATTAGATCTTTAGTGCCCGGGTGTTATCGCGTACTAGGAACTGATGGATTTGGGCGTAGCGACACAAGAGAAAAATTGCGCGAATATTTTGAAGTTGATTATCGATATATAGTAATAGCCGCGTTATATGAGATGGCTAATCAATCAAAGGTTGATACAGTTGTGATAAAACAAGCCATTGATAAATACCAAATAGACTCAGAGAGGGTCAACCCAATGTTTGGTTAATTATTATATGAATGAAGAAAAGACAATTGTTGTAACGGATATAGAAGATTTTGATGAAGTGGATATTATCGAAATTTTAGTATCTCCTGGTGATGTAGTTGAAGCAAACCAATCTATTGTCACATTAGAAAGTGATAAAGCAATGATGGAATTCCCCTCATCATATGCTGGCGTAGTCAAGAGGGTTAACGTTTCAGTAGGGGACAAAGTAAAACAAGGAGATGAATTAATAGTAATAGAAATGGGTGAAACAACTAATAGTGAAGACAAAGTTGCTACTAGTGAAGTTGAGGCGATTACAAAAGAGCAGAGCATCGAAGAGAATGTAAATAAAAAACAGCAAACTAAAAATAAAAAAAATAATATTAACCCCGATAAAGCTTATGCAAGCCCTGCAGTAAGAAAATATGCAACTGAACTTGGTTTAGATTTAGATAAAGTTACCGGCAGTGCAGAACATGGCAGGATACTCAAGCAAGATGTACAGAGCTATATTCAAAAACGTATCTCTACTGTAGGTATTGGAATTGCAAACCCACAATACATACTGCCAGATTTTAGTGAATTTGGAGAAATAGAAGAAAAGCCATTAAATAAGCTACGACAAGTATCAGCAAAACATTTGCAACATGCTTGGGAAGTCGCGCCACATGTTACACAATTTGATAATGCTGACATTACTGAGACCGAATTAGCGCGTAATCAGCTGAAAGAAAAAATGCAGTCTCAAGAAATAAAGTTGACGTTGTTGCCCTTTATTATGAAGGCATTAGTAAAGTGCTTACAAGAATATTCGGACTTTAATAGCTCAATTAATAGCGAAGTAACATCACTGATCCATAAAAAATATTATCATCTAGGTATTGCTGTGGATACACCACGTGGATTAGTTGTGCCAGTAATCAGAGATGTAGACCAAAAGAAAATAACAGAAATAGCTAAAGAGTTGGCGGAGGTAAGTTCACTTGCACGAGAAGGAAAATTAACACCAAGACAAATGCAGGGTGGTTGTATGACAATTACAAGCCTAGGCGGCATTGGTGGTAGTCATTTCACCCCGATAATTAATTTTCCAGAAGTGGCTATACTGGGTGTTTCTAGAAGCTATACAAAATTAGTTATAAACAATGATGAGATTGAAGAACGCTTAATGTTACCTTTGTCTTTAACCTATGATCACAGGGCAATTGATGGGGTGGCCGGCGTAAATTTTATAACAAGCCTTAAGAATAAACTAAGCGATGTATGGTCTCTAATGATATAGCGGTGAAATCTAAATTATCACACTGAGCTGGTAAATAAAAACTGCAGTTATAAGTGCTAATAGCAATAAAGATTTATTGTTTCTAGAAAGACCTTTGCTGTTGTGATTCTTTTTATCTGTGTTATCAACTACTGCACTCTTCTGAACACTAGTTTCATGCTCACGAATTTTTACCTCAAAATTATTTAATGAGATATTTGGATTAACAACAGTTTCTTCTAATTGATCCATACTCTGTATACTCGTCCTTGGAAATTGACATCCATGTCTAGTAGTTCCTTGTGATGTTATTAAATCTAAATTTAGCTATGATTTATGGTTTATTGATCACATTTTATATGGGCGTAGCCAAATGAGTGCAGTTATGTGTCAAAAACTTGAAGTTTCTCTCATAAATAGACACTTTATTGGATATGAAAATAAATTCTTTGAGTATTTTGAGTGAGTTAGTTAAATGTGAGCTCCTTCAAATTAATATCTTTTTTAGTCAAAAATGTAGATGAGTGGTATTCTCGTCGACATTATTTAAAAGCGGGATTATATTTTTGATTCCACAATGTATATATAGAAGAAAATTGTTCGTTTTTCTCAATCGGTTCGCTACTTTCAATTTTTATATTCGCTAACGCGGGTGCAGGTATTTCATTACACTCAGTATCTGTAAAATCTTGTAGCGGCGGGATATTATCGTGAGTGATTTCCTTGTCTGTAGTATCTTTTAGCTTTTCAAGTTCAGATAGAATTGTTAGATTCTGATCATTTGTAGCCTCGTTAAATTCACCTAGTAACTCACGCGAATAATAGGTACAACGATTAAACACAGTTGTTCGGCTGCTTCCCATTGTAATGTCGGATAATGTTAGCCGCTTAATTAAATGTTCAGTTGCAGAATGCTTTTCTTGTCCTAAGTATGTAATAGACTCTAGATAACACTCAGTTAAGTGATTTAATATATGTAAAAGTAAGACTTCATCAAGTTGGTCAATTTTAGATTTATAGTCTTTCTCGAATAATAAAATTAGACAGCAGAGTTTATTTCGTGCCTGCTTATCATTACTTTCTGATGAGTTTAAATAGTTTAACGCCTGACGACTCAATGAGTTCATCGTGTAGTTCCTTCTATATGTAGTGTAGTAGCTTTATGCCAAACGTCATTTTGCGTTTGATCTTATTACACTCGATCGTATTGTTCAGAAGGAAATTGCGCTGTGAAATGAGTCGCAATATAGACAGCGAAAGAATTACTACTTCAAAGAATTTATCATTAAATTAATAACTTATTTTAAGTATATCTAGCATCACCTCGCTAACTCAATATTATTAAAAGAGTTTTAGATATTTAATCTAATTCATGACGAAGATATTCAATTTCAGACAGATATTTATTATTTGTCACTTTTAGAATCAAAATTAATTTTTCTAATTTTGCTTTGACATTCTTTTTATGCGACTCACTTGGGTTGATACTGTCTTCATACTCAAAAAAACTTTCTAGAGTATCCTGCATTAGTAAGCCTAGTTGTGACTCATCATTTTTATTTATTCTATGTTTCATTATCATGCTCCCTGCCATGCACGAAATTTATACAGCTAATTTGTCATGAAAAAAAATGTGAAAATGAGAGCAAATTCAAAAATAATGATTATTACAATTTTATTAAATAATTGTTAAAAGTTAAAACATATCTGTATTTAAAGAAGTTCCTAACGATAACTTATTAGCTTTGAAACAGTTACTCGAGTGAGAAAAGAAAATGATGTGGTTAAAATAATTTAAGATTTGCGTAGGCGGATAATTACATCAACATCCTCTAAAATTGTCCCGTCAGGCAATTCAGGTAACTGCCCAATTTTAACTTGATTAGCTGAAATATCTTCTAGTACGCCTGTGTCAATATGATATAGATGGTGGTGTTTATCTAGATTGGTATCATAAAATACTTTGCTTGCCTCAATAACTACTTCATGTAGTAAACCCTTACTGGCAAATAGTCCTAGTGTGTTATAAACGGTCGCTTTAGAGACCTCTTCATTTTCTTTATTGACCATAGACAACACTTGCTCTGCAGAGACATGTTGTGCCTTAGCAAAAAGAGCCTCACCAATGCGAATGCGTTGTAGTGTTGGGGTAATGCCATGAGAGCGCAGATATGCCGCAACCTGTGGGCTGCCATGGATAAACTTTGAAGGTGCCAATGTCATGGCGGCATTATAGCCAGAATTTAGAATAAGTCTATTTATCAGATTAGTTATATTATGGACAGTTAGTAATTTTGAATTGCAAAATCTCGTTCATCCTGGCTAAGTGAATCACCACTGTCCATAATCCACTTGCAAATGATATGTGCAGATTCAGGCGCCATAGCAACCCCATAACGAAAATGTCCACAGCTTAAATATAGTCCTTTGATTTCAGGGTGAGGGCCAATTGTAGGAATATTATTAGGTGAACCCGGTCTTAGCCCTGCCCACTGATGGACGATTGGAAACTTACTGAGTTCTGGAAGCATCGAAATAGAATTTTCCCATAAAGCATCACGTGCGATATTAGTAATACTTTTATCATAGCCAACTTTTTCCAGAGTACTACCGGCGATGATCAGCCCATCTTTGCGTGGTATTAAGTAATGTCCATTATGATAAGTAATGTGATTAAGTAATCCTGGTATCGCCTGTATTGCAATAACTTGCCCCTTTATTGGTGTTATTGAAGGGATATGAGCTGCGTGAGTCGAATTAGCTAATTCAGGCAGCCAAGCTCCATTGGCCCATATAGCCTTATGCGTTTTAATATTTCCAATGGAGGTATCTATAGCAACCACTTGATTGTTTTTGAGATGTAAATTATTTACAGATGTATTGCTAAGTAAAGTGACGTTATTTTCGTTAAGGCTTTTTATCAAAGCTTTAATTACTTTTGGCATCCTAACTTGAGCTATCTCTGGTAAATGAAAGTGTTGTCTTTGTAGGTCATTAGAATGCTCGTATTTCAACTTGTGGTTTATGCACCAATCTTGAATGCTATCACTACACCTGCCAAAGATAGTTAAACCGCATTTCCAGTATTCAATATCAATATTCGTTTGTACTAATAGCCTGTTAGCTAGGGTATCGTATTCATTAGATGAATTTGCTGTCAGCAGCAGCACTTGTTTTTGGTAATCCCATGGGAGTAGTGGTGTGAGAATACCTCCCGCTACCCAAGAACTTTCTTTGCCAAATTCTCCTCTATCTATAAGTGTTATATTAATGCCACGTTGCGCCAATAGATAGGCACTATATAAACCTATTATACCTCCGCCGATGATCACTAAGTCAGATTTCACTGTAAATTAGCCAGATTGTTATAAAAATGAATTGATAGTGCCGATGACTATCTTGAAAGACAATGATTCAATTCGTAAAACATTGTTAAATATGGTTAACATTTAATGCATTCAAATAATAACACTGTGATAATAATTGAAAGTTAAAAAATTGTTTCATCAGTAAGGATTTAAAAATGATCACAGCACGCGAATTTAATAAAGAAATAGTACCTAAAAAACTGACTGACTTACGTTCCCCTGCAAAAGATCGTGCTAATTTATTAGTTGATTTAACTGTTATGTCGCGACAAGTAGGATACTCTATAAGCAAAAAAGTATCTCGATTTGGTATCAATTATAATTTGTGGCAAGTGCTAGTGACGCTATGGAGCGAACATGCAGTGACACCCGCAGCAGTCGCTCAACACTTACAAGTTGAGCCGGCAACCATCAGTCGCTATTTGGATCAATTGGAGTCCTTAGATTATATTACTCGTGAGCGCAGTAAAACAGATCGACGCGTCGTGGATGTAGTATTGACACCTAGAGGAAATAAGGCTGTCAAAGCTGGTCTAATGGAATTAGATGAATTAAGTAAATCTTTCTAAAACAAAATTCTGATATTTCAATTTGTGCCTATATCCTAAGGTAGTCACAAGTTTCTAAAAAATAGCCTATACCTGTACTCGGTATTGGGGTTAATGCGATGTAATCAAAGTTTTTTTGTATATCCACAAGGTATAATTGAGCAATTATTGACCTTGGATATACACGTTTACCATGCAAGTCAAAGCACTTGATACAGCAGCGTCACTTTCAAATTCTCGAGTTGACGTAAAACCTCCACTGATCGCACATATATTATATCGCTTTGCTGTGGGTGGTTTGGAAAATGGTGTTGTTAATCTAATTAATCGCATACCAGAAGATAATTATCGTCATGTAATTATATCTCTCACAGATGCTACAGAATTTAAGCATCGTTTAAAACGCAAAGATGTCGAAATCTATTGTTTAAATAAAAAGCCTGGACATGATTTAGGCTTATATTTTCGTTTATGGAAGCTACTCAGAAGACTAAAGCCTGCGATCACACATACTCGTAATTTAGCAGCATTAGAAATGGTTGCTATTGCTATGTTAGCAGGGGTAAAACGCCGAGTGCACAGCGAGCATGGTTGGGGTATGAGTGACTTAAATGGTGCTAATCGTAAATACCGCATGTTAAGGAGATTCATGAGTGTGCTGGTGCACCGCTATATTGGTTTGTCTAAACATATAGTCAATTATTTAAACCAAGATGCTGGTATTCCAAAAGAGAAATTAACCCAAATTTACAATGGTGTTGATGCTGACCGATTCTGCTTTAGCCTAAAACAGGCTACTGATCTATCTGCATTCCCAGAAGGTTTTATCACACAAAATACTATTCTAATTGGTACTGTTGGGAGAATGGAACCAGTTAAAGATCAACTCACACTAGTCGACGCATTCATTCAGTTAGCAAGACGAAGTAACTATCAACAAAAAAATTTACGCTTAGCTATTATTGGTGATGGTGAATTAAGGCCTCAGGCGCAAGCTAAATTAGATGCTGCTGATTTGTCCGCCCAGGCTTGGTTACCAGGCAGTCGAGATGACGTGAATTCATTAATGAGCAGTATGGATATATTTGTACTGCCATCTCGTAATGAAGGTATTTCCAATACCATACTTGAGGCAATGGCCAGTGGGTTACCAGTTATCGCAACTAGAGTAGGGGGTAACCCTGAATTGGTCGTTGAAGGTACAACTGGGGTACTGGTGCCATCTGAGAATGTAGGTGAAATGACGAATGCATTAGAAGCATATGTAGAGAATGAGCAAAAAAGACAGGCAGATGGTCAAGCTGCGCGTGAATTAATTGCTGAACGGTTTCGTTTAGAACATATGGTGGATAAATACATATCTGTTTATGACGATATCATGTTAATTAATATTAGGCCAAAAGAAGAGCTAACTAATGAATAGTAAAAATTAATGACTAGGCTGCAAGAATAACTGTACTACTGGAAATTCTTAGAAACAGAAACATCATAAACTGTCACTTCAATATGACCAGCAATAAAATCAATTAACAAAATATAATAACGGACAAACTACATGTGCGGAATAACCGGGATATTTGATACTAAAGCTAAGCGTTCGATTGACAAGAATGTTCTCTCTCGTATGAATGACTCACAATATCATCGTGGCCCTGATCAAGATGGATTACATATAGAAGAAGGCGTGGGGTTAGGACATCGTCGCTTATCAATCATTGATATCTCAAGTGGTAAACAACCGCTCTACAATGAAGATAACTCAGTAGTAGTAGTATATAACGGCGAAATATATAATTTTCCTGAGCTCGCAGAAGAGTTACAAAAGGCAGGACATACATTTAGGACTCGCTGTGACACAGAAGTTATTGTGCATGCATGGGAGCAATGGGGCGAGGCTTGTGTAGAAAGATTTAGAGGGATGTTTGCTTTTGCAATCTGGGATAAAAATAAAGAAACATTTTTTATGGCCCGTGACCGTCTAGGGATCAAACCACTTTATTATTCAATATTACCAGATGGGAAGTTAATTTTTGGATCAGAGCTTAAATCTCTAATGGTGTATCCGCAATTAGGAAGAGACATTGATCCTTATTCTGTTGAAGATTATTTTGCCTATGGCTATGTGCCAGAACCTAAGACAATATTTAAAAATACTTATAAGTTATCGCCAGGCCATAGTTTAACAGTTAAGCGTGGTGCGCCTATTCCACAACAAAAAGAATACTGGGATGTACCATTTAATTTGCACCCCGTTATGGATGAATCTGAAGTTAGTGAAGAATTACTTAGGCATCTAAAAGAAGCGGTCGATATTAGGTTAGTCGCAGAAGTGCCATTAGGGGCATTTTTATCAGGAGGGGTAGATTCAAGTGCAGTTGTAGCAATGATGGCAGGCTTAAATGAATCTGCAGTCAATACATGTTCAATCTCATTTGGCGACCCTAAATTTAACGAAGCATCATATGCGCAGCAGATTGCTGACCAATACAAAACTGATCACCGTGTAGAACAAGTTGATCCTAACGATTTTGATTTAGTCGGAAAGTTAGGTGGTTTGTACGATGAACCATATGCAGACAGTTCTGCGATGCCAACTTATCGCTTATGTGAGCTCGCAAGAAAAAATGTCACTGTGGCATTATCTGGAGATGGAGGTGATGAAAATTTTGCAGGTTATCGTCGTTATCGTTGGCATAACTATGAAGAGCGTATTCGATCTGCATTACCGTTAGGGCTTAGAAGGCCTGTGTTTGGTACTTTAGGTAATCTTTATCCTAAAGCTGATTGGGCGCCAAAAATATTCCGCGCTAAAACTACGTTTGAAGCAATGGCACGAGACACATGTCAGGGCTACCTACATAGTGTGAGTTTATTTAGCGACAAACAAAGAGAGTCGTTATTTAATAAATCGTTTAAAAATGAACTTCAAGGTTACAATGCAGTAGAGGTATTACGTCACCACGCGAACCGTGCACCAACAGACCACCCCTTATCACTTGTGCAGTATATGGATATGAAAACCTATTTGGTGGGTGACATATTAACTAAAGTTGATCGAGCCAGCATGGCGCATTCACTAGAAGTACGCGTACCTTTATTAGATCACAAGTTTGTAGAATGGATTTCTGGTTTGCCACCTCATATGAAATTAAAGGGTACTGAGGGTAAATATATATTTAAGAAATCACTTGAGTCTCATTTATCTCAGGATATTCTATATCGTAAAAAAATGGGTTTTGGCGTGCCTCTAGCAAGCTGGTTCCGTGGCCCTCTTAAAGAAAAAGTTACCTCAGCTATTTTGGGTGAAAAATTGGCTAGTACCGGCATGTTTGAGGAAAAGTACCTAAACCAGTTAGTAAGTCAACACCAATCTGGTGTACGTGACTATAGCGCACCAATTTGGACATTATTAATGTTTGAGTCTTTCTTAGATCGTTTGAATACATAGGCATAACACACTATTAAGTGATGCAATGGGTAATTCTTTACAAATAGGATTGGTTGGACCACTACCACCACCTTCAGGTGGGATGGCTAATCAAACGTTACAATTAGCTAAATTACTCAGAGAAGAAAAAGTACAAGTCGATGTCGTGCAAACAAATGTTGCATACAAACCTATTTGGATAGGAAAAATTCCAGTTATACGGGCATTTTTTAGATTGTTTTTTTACATTATTAAACTATGGAGCGTTGCGGGTCGCGTAGATTTATTTCACATTATGGCTAACTCAGGGTGGTCATGGCATTTGTTTACAGTTCCAGCAGTTTGGATAGCTAAATTACGTGGTGTCCCAACAGTGATTAATTACAGAGGCGGTGAAGCAGAAAAATTTTTCAGCAAATCATTTAAGTATGTTAAGCCAACATTGAATGCGAGTTCTAAAATAATTGTTCCCTCGCTTTTTTTAGAGAAAGTGTTTAGTAAAAGAGGCATTACAACACAAATTATTGCTAACATTATTGACCTAGATCGTTTCAATGCAAGAAAAGAGCAACAAGAGAAATATTTGCCACATTTACTTGTAGCAAGAAATTTAGAACTTATATATGACAATGAAACAGCAATTAGAGCATTTAAAGAAATATTAGATTCTTATCCTAATGCAAAACTTACAATTGCTGGCACAGGGCCCGAACGAGATAACTTAAAATCATTAGTACAAGAGCTGGGCATCGCGAAACAAGTTAAATTTACAGGTCGAGTTGATACTCAGGAGATGCCAGCATTGTATCAATCTGCGGATGTAATGTTAAACCCAAGTCGTGTAGACAATATGCCAAATTCAATTTTAGAGGCATTGGCAAGTGGTGTACCGGTTGTTAGTACAAATGTCGGCGGAATTCCATATATGGTTGAGCACGAGAAGACAGCACTGCTTGTAGATCCGGAGGATCCGGTAGCTATGGCGAGTGAAATTTGCAGGGTGCTGGAAGATAAACGCTGCCAACAGCAATTGGTAAGCTCGGGATTAATTTTAGTTAAGCAGTTTTCTTGGTCTGAGGTAAGCCGACACTGGTTGTCCTTATACAAAATGTTAGCAGCTTAATATGAGTGATCCATTAAAAATAAGGCAACACTCAGATGCTTATACAACTATTGCATCAAGGCTATTATTTCCATTGCATGAAAAACTGAAAAAGCACGTAACTGTCAATGCGCTTAAGAAGCTTGAAAGTAGTCAATGGCAAACGCCAGAGCAAATTAAACAACTACAACTACAACGCCTGCGTGAATTGTTAAATCATGTCTATATCAATGTGCCTTTCTTTAAGGATTTGTTTACACAATTAAGTTTTGATCCCGAAAAGGTGAATTCGTTAGATGCGCTAACGAAATTACCATTTTTGACTAAAGCGATTATTCGTGAAAATTCAGAACGTTTAAAATCTAATATTCCTGACAATCTTGCTAAGTTTAATACTGGCGGTTCAAGTGGTCAGCCATTGGTTTTTTATATTGGCAATGAACGAGTCAGTCATGATGTTGCAGCAAAGTGGCGAGCAACACGTTGGTGGGGTGTCGATATTGGTGATCCTGAGTTAGTTGTTTGGGGGTCACCTATAGAATTAGGTGCGCAAGATAAAGTACGTTTAATTCGAGATAAGTTATTACGTACAAAGCTATTGCCTGCCTTTGATATGTCTGATGAAAAACTGCAGGGTTTTATCAAAGAGATTATTGATTATAAACCCAAGATGTTGTTTGGTTACCCTTCAGCACTAGGGCGAATTGCTAAGTATGCCCATGAGCATTCTATTGATATGACGCGGATAGGCATCAAAGTTGTATTTGTCACATCAGAATATCTATATCCAGAGCAACGGCATTTAATTGAAAAATGCTTCGGGTGTAAAGTTGCCAATGGCTATGGTGGACGTGATGCGGGATTCATCGCGCATGAATGCCCCTCAGGCAATATGCATATAACGGCTGAAGATATTATAGTTGAAATTATCGATCCTCAGGGGCAACCGGTTGAGATTGGTAAGTCAGGCGAGATAGTTGTTACACACCTGGCAACTAAAGGTTATCCGTTTATTCGCTATCGTACGGGTGATATTGGTGTGCTAGATGACATGCAATGTGCATGTGGGCGTGGGCTACCCATACTAAAAGAAATTCAAGGGCGTACGACAGATTTTGTGGTTAGCCAAAACGGTAGTGTTATGCATGGGCTTGCATTGATATACGTACTCAGAGAAATTACTAGCATTAATGAATTTAAAATAGTTCAAGAAACTAAAGACGCAACACGAATTTACTTAATAGTGAATAGCGACTTTACCGAAATTGATAGATCTGAAATTATTAAAGGTTTTAAAGCGCGTTTAGGCGAGGGGGTCGAGATTAATATTGAATGTGTGGATAAAATTCCTGTAGAAAAGTCAGGTAAATTCAGATATGTAATCAGTCACGCTATATAAGTAAGGCCAATTTCAGTAACTTAAACTCCAAGGTTGCAAGCTGAATCCTAAATTTCGTCGAATAAAATAAACTTAGAAGTAACAGAAAGCTTTTTAATCCTGTAAAATCAGAAGTTACCGTGACGAACTGATCTGAACACTATGGAAATTATATTGAATGGAGAAGCTACACAGATTCTCGATCAATGCTCGGTTACAAGAGTTTTAGAGATGCTAGAATTGAAGGACTGCAGAGTAGCTGTTGAGGTTAATCGGGAAGTGATACCTCGTACTCAGCATAGTCATTTTACTTTATCACCAGGTGATCGAGTTGAGATCATTCAAGCTGTTGGCGGCGGTTAATAAATCTTTACAATCATATTTTTATAGAAGAAATTTGCAGAGTGGAAATAACACAGACGCCCTGGAAAATGGGCCAACGTCAATTCAATTCTCGATTACTAGTAGGCACAGGTAAGTATCGAGATTTTGAGCAAACTAGAGAGGCGATTGTTGCTAGTGGTGCAGAAATTGTCACAGTAGCATTGCGTCGTACCAATATTGGTCAAGAAGCAGGACAAGAAAATTTACTAGATTATATTCCGGCAGATGAATTTACTATTCTCCCTAATACTGCTGGCTGTTTTACTTGCGAAGATGCGGTACGTGTATGCAAATTGGGTAGAGAGTTATTAGATGGTCATTCATTAGTTAAGTTGGAAGTCCTCGCTGATAAAACTACATTATTTCCAAATGTAATTGATACTATTAAAGCTGCAGAAATTTTGGTTAAGGATGGCTTTGAAGTAATGGTGTATACCAATGATGATCCGATCATAGCGAAGACACTAGAAGAAATTGGCTGTGCATCAATCATGCCGTTAGCAGCACCAATTGGCTCGGGTCTGGGAATTCGCAATCCTTATAATATCGTTACAATCATTGAAAATTCAAAAGTACCAGTGATAGTAGACGCCGGTGTAGGAACTGCATCAGATGCAGCAATCGCGATGGAGTTGGGCTGTGAGGGTGTGTTAATGAATACTGCTATTGCGGAAGCAACGTATCCTGTAACGATGGCGACAGCAATGAATCACGCAATTGTGGCAGGCAGACTAGCATATCTAGCGGGACGTATGTCTAAACGTAGATTTGCATCTGCATCTTCACCTATCGAAGATACCATTTCCGCTAAACGTTGAAACATCCGCAAACACCTCCTCGACGAACAAATCGAAGCTTTGTCATTCGAGAAGGAAGATTTACAAATGCACAGAAAAAAGCATTTGATGAATTATGGCCGATATACGGGATCCCCATCGATGATGTATCAAAATATGTTAGCAATGACTGGTTTATAAAAGATCAACCGCTGATACTTGATGTGGGGTTTGGGAGTGGTGATTCCTTGCTGGCACTCGCTCAACAACGACCAGACTTGAATTTTGTTGGAGTAGAAGTATACAGGCCAGGGATCGGTGCGGTACTGCGTAAAATACATTTACAAGAATTAGAGAATGTACGTGTAATTAAAGCAGATGTCATGCAGATGCTGCGAACAAAATTTATGTCGAATGAATTGTTAGGCGCAATGGTTTGGTTTCCAGATCCTTGGCCAAAAACTCGCCACCATAAACGCAGGTTAATTCAGAAAGAGTTTTTGCTGGAAATTACTAGAGTTATACAAGTAAATGGTGTCTTGCATTTAGCTAGTGACTGGCAGCCATATGTGGAGTTTATGACTAAAAATGTCGCTAATGTAAAAAATCTTATCCCGACTAATTCTTCTATAAACCCACTAGGGCTAGATCGCCCGCCCACGCGTTTCGAACAGCGCGGGCTTAGAATTGGACATCAAGTGACAGACTTAATATATCGCATAGAAAAATAGTGAATAAGACTCTATGAGCTTTTCATTGTGCAGGCAGGACAACCTTCCTGAGTAGATAAAGGACAGCTATCTTCCTGACAGTCTTCAATCTTACTCCATGCAAAATCAATCGCCTGTTGTTCTGTATGACAGAAGTGGTCAATCCATGCATCGCTGGCAAAGCCGGTACGTAGAAATATATCCATCACCTGCTTCTTAGTTCGGCAAAATAAGAATTCAATACCTAAGCCATGTAATCTTAAAGCTAGTTGATGCAGCATTTCTTCACCAGTTGCATCAATCTCGTTAATACCCTCAGCGTCAATAATAATAAATTTTAAATCAGGTTTAGAAGCAACTCGTTCTAAGACTTTTTCTTCGAAATAGCCTGTGTTTGCAAAAAATAGTGAACCGTCAAAACGCAAGATAGAAATTTTGGGGCAGGTTTTAAGGATGTTTGATTCAGCATCAGCAAGGCTGCCATCACTTTGCATTGCTAAAACAGCGATTCTTGGGCGCATGGTGCGGTACATGTATAAGCCCATGGAAAGAACAACGCCCACTAATATACTTAACTCTAAATGAGGAGCTAACAATAGAGTTAGAATAAATGTAATCATTGCTACGATGGCATCATGTTTCTGCACTCGCCACGCATATTTAATTGGCTTAAACTTAATTAAATTAAAAACAGCAAGAATAATTACTGCGGCCAATGTTGGTTGAGGCAGGTGATACAGTAGGGGAGTTAAAAATAGCAGTGTGATCATAACTAACAATCCACTTGCTATCGCAGCAAATCCAGTTTTCGCGCCAGCGCTTAAGTTTACTGCTGAACGAGAAAATGAACCAGAAACTGCATAACCCTGGAATAAACTAGAAGTTATATTTGCAAGTCCTTGCCCTACTAACCCTTGATTTGCATCTAAACGCTGACGAGTTTGTGCCGCTATTGCCTTAGCAACTGAGATAGCTTCTGTGAAACCAATTAAGCCAATGGCAATTGCATTGGTAAGTAACTGAGTAGCTATTTGTAGATCAATATCTGGAAAAGCAAAGCCAGGTAAGCCTTGGGGAATTGTTCCGACCACCTTACCGCCAATTTGCTCATAATTTAGTAACCATGATGCCACTGTAGTAATTACAACGGCGGTTAAGACGCCCGGTATTTTAGGGGCAAATTTCTTTAGCAGAATCATTATTGCTAATGCTGCGATACTAAAAGCAACCGTGGGCATATGAGTGTGATGATATGCCTGTTCAATAATTCTCCAGACAGTCTCATAGTGATGTTCAGCTCTTTCGGCAGTCACTCCAAATAATTTTCCCAACTGTGAGGTGGCAATGATTATTGCGGCACCATTTGTAAAGCCCACGACCACAGGGTGAGAGAGAAAATCCACGAAAAATCCCAGTTGTAATAACCCAAGGGATAACTGAAATACTCCTACCATTAAGGCCAGCATGACAGCGTATGCTGCATATTGAGCAGGATCACCAGAGGCAAAAGGGGCTAGTGCAGCGGCGGTTAGTAAGGAAACTACCGCGACCGGACCTGTATGTACTTGTCGTGAAGACCCCATTAATGAAGCCATCATAACCGGCAGGAACGAAGCATATAAACCGTAATATGGAGGTAGTCCGGCTAATTGCGCATACGCCATTGACTGAGGAATTAATACTAAAGCGACGGTAACACCTGCAATCAGATCAGCTTTAAGGACTTGTGGGTCTTTCAATTCATGGATCCATCCACGAAATGGCAAAAAACGTTTAGTAAGTCTCTGTGATATCAGATTTAATAAGTTCAACGAAAATCCTTCTTTCTGACTTAGTCGGGTAACTATAGTGGGGTTTTAACGAATTCAAACAATAGGTCAAGGCAAAAATTGTTGGGAAATAGTTGCATAATCCTAGGGTTGGAAATTCTAGCATATTAGAGATGGCTTATGGTCTAGAATAATGAATCGCTGTGTCTAATATTTGAAATATTTATTTCTAATAAAGTTTGGCCACTGATCTTTAAATTTCTGAATTGGATTAAGTATGGAATATAACAAATTAGGAAATTCTGACCTTAGAGTTAGTAAAATTTGTTTGGGGACTATGACATTTGGAGAACAAAATAGTGAACTAGAAGCACATCAACAGCTTGATTATGCTTTAGCTCATGGGGTCAATTTCATTGATACTGCTGAAATGTATCCAGTACCACCTCGCCAACAGACCCAGGGTATAACAGAGGCCTATATTGGTACCTGGCTGCACAAAGAAAAATCTAGGGATAAAGTAATAATAGCTAGTAAGGTTGCTGGTCCTGGCATGATGGATTATTTGCGCAACGGTGCAAAGCTAGTACGTAGCCAAATGCAACAAGCACTCGAAGAGAGCCTGCGGCGACTACAAACTGATTATATAGACCTTTATCAGATTCATTGGCCAGCCCGCAACACAAATTTTTTTGGCAAACTTGGTTATCAATATGATGAAACAAATTCAACACCTATAAAAGAAACCTTAGAAGTACTTAATGACTTTGTTGAATCTGGCAAGATTCGTTATATCGGTATTTCAAATGAAACACCCTGGGGTGTAATGCAGTATCTAATGTTGTCAGAAAATAATTCATGGCCACGTATTATTTCAATCCAAAACCCCTATAGTTTACTAAACCGGACTTTTGAAGTTGGTTTGGCAGAATTTTCTCAAAGGGAAAAAGTAGATTTGTTAGCGTATTCTCCGTTGGGCTTTGGTGTGCTAACAGGCAAATATCTGCAAAAAAATGATCTCAGTAAAGCACGCTTAACGTTATTTGAAGGCTACACACGCTATAGTAATCAGCAATCTAAATTTGCAACAGAAAAATATGTCGCTTTAGCAAAAAAAAATGGCTTATCTGCAACGCAAATGGCATTAGCTTATGTAAATAGCCGGCCTTTTCTAAGCAGCAATATTATAGGTGCAACATCAGTTGACCAATTAGCAGAGAATATTGACAGTATCAATGTGACGTTATCTTCAGAGGTGGTAGAGGGCATTGAGGCTATTCATCGTCAAATTCCTAATCCAAGCCCTTAATTAACAAGTTTAAGTTTAAGCTGGGCACGAGTCTCTTTTAACCACGTGGCATAGCGTTCTCGTAATTGTTCTGCAGTTTGATCTTGAGTAGGAAATGGTTTGCCGATGTGTAAGTGAATTGTTCCAGGGGATTTTAAAAATCCGTTGCGCGGCCATAAACGGCCCGCATCATGGGCTACTGGCAGTATGTAGGTATTAGATTTTTTGGCGAGAACAAATCCGCCTATCTTAAGTGGTCTTTCTTCATCATAAGGGATACGTGTTCCCTCTGGGAATATTATAATAAAGCGACCTAAGTTTAATTTATCTTTCCCGTCTTTTATTAACTGAATGAAGGATTTTTTACCTTGCTTGCGATCAAGCGCGATAGGCTGAGTTGAAGCAATACCCCAGCCGAACAATGGAACATATAATAATTCTTTTTTAATCACCCAAGTAAGGGTTGGAAAAATTGATGGATACGCAAGAGTCTCCCAGGTGGATTGGTGGTTAGACATAATGACACAAGCTTTTTCTGGAATGTTTTCTAAGCCTGATATCTCATAGTGAATGCCACACGTGAATTTTGCCCAGCGAACATTGAAAGTGCACCAGCTAGATACAATCGCAAAACATATGTGATAAGGGAGTAGACGCGCGAGGATACAAGGAATAACCCACAGGCAGGTTGAAATAGTCATGCCTAATAAAAATATCAATGAACGTATAAAGCGCATTAGCTATCCGATAGTTGCTTTAGTAATGAGTCAACAGCATCATACAAATTTTCGTGAACCTGGACATGGCTCGGAACCTCGCCACTATTGAGTGTTGATGTGCCTTTTCCTGTTCTAACTAATACTGGTATTGCATCAACGGCGATTGCAGCCTCTAAATCACGCATGGCATCGCCAATAAATGGTGTAACCTCTAAATTGATATGAACACGGTTTGCAATATCAATAAGTAAACCTGGATTGGGCTTGCGGCATGGGCCAGTTAAAAACGGGCAAAAGAAAAAACCGTTAATTCGACCGCCCAAGCTTTCAGCTTCATGCAGTAATTTTTTATGCATGGCACAAAGAGTATTGTAATCAAATAAACCATAAGCTATGCCAGACTGATTGCTAGCAATAAATACCTTAATTCCAGCTTTTGTCAGGCGAGCGATTGCTTCAAGGCTACCATCAATTGCATGCCATTCTTCGGGGGACTTTATATAATCAGGACTGTCGTGATTAATCACACCGTCGCGATCAAGAATTACTGCTTCCATAACAACGGGCGTTATATCAACTTTGTAATAGAGAAATGTCAGCTACCGTTGTGAATAAACGGCGAACATTGGCTAGTAGTGCAATTCGATTATCACGAATATTTTCTCTTTCATCCATAACCATGACATCATCAAAAAAAGTATCAATAGTAGATCTTAGTTGTGCTAAGTCAGTTAAGGCTTCAGCATAGTGGCGAGAAACAAATTTTGGTGTCACCACTTTCTCAAGCGCTGATAATTGTTTATACAACTCTTGCTCAGCTATTTCAGAAAATAAACTACTATCAATTTTGTTATTTACACTACCTGTCTTTTTGAGAATATTACTAATACGCTTATTTGCAGCTGCTAAACTGTCAGCTTCCGGCAACGCACGAAATGTTTGGACAGCATCTATACGTTCATTAAAGTCTAACAAGCGAGTCGGCTTTAAGCTTCGTACGGCTTCAAAGGTATCAGGATTCACTCCTTGATCAATGAGGTAACCTCGCAGCCTTTCTATAATAAACTCAAATACTTCTTCAGCACTGTCTGATGTTTTTAATTTAGCATCCAGAGATGATGCGGAATCTACTAACAAACTCAGCAAGTCATAATCGACGTTTCTTTCAATTGATATACGAATCACACCTAAGGCGGCACGGCGTAATGCATATGGATCCTTAACGCCGCTAGGTTTTTTGCCCGTAGCAAAAATACCAACGAGAGTATCAATGCGGTCACATAGTGCGACAACTTGTCCATCAATGCTGGAAGGAAGTGAACTACCAGACTGCAAAGGCTGGTAATGCTCTCCTATAGCGGTAGCAACTTCAACTGATTCGTTATCATTGTGCGCATAATAACGGCCCATAATACCCTGCAACTTGGGGAACTCATTGACCATGTCGCTCACTAGGTCTGCTTTGCAAAGTAGTGCAGCACGAGCAGCATCTTTATTGTCAATGTCTATTTGTTTGCATAAAGCTTTTGTAAGACTTGAAACTCGTTGTGATTTTTCTAGTAATGATCCTAGCTGCTTTTCAAACAGAATCCCTTGTAAGTCATTTGTTCTACTTTCTAATGATTTCTGTTTATCCCTTTCCCAGAAGAATTTTGCATCATCAAATCTAGGTTTAATGACGCGTTCATTACCATGTTTAATAGTGTCGGGATTTCTGCTTTCAATGTTAGCGATAGTGATGAAAAGCGGTAGTAATTTTCCATCTTGCTTGGAAAATAGTGGAAAATATCTCTGTGCATCTTGCATTGTTACCACTAGCGCTTCTTGTGGGATATCGAGGAATGCTTCAGAAAACTCACCCACAATAATCGTTGGCCATTCTACCAAGTTAGTGACTTCTTCTAGTAGGGCGTCGCTGAAATTCAAATCAGCATTATTTTTATGCGCGCACTCTTCTAGTAGTAAGCGAATTTTATTTTCTCGTTCCGAAAAATCAGCAATTACTTTTGCGCCAATTAACAGTGACTGGTAATCATTTGCGTGTGATAGCGCGATTGCCTGCGGCGCATGGAAGCGGTGCCCAAAAGTTGTGTTAGATGAGCTAATACCTTTTATCTTGCAAGCAACTACTTCATTACCATACATAACTGTTATCCAGTGTATGGGGCGAACGAATTCAACGTCGCTACTACCCCAGCGCATTGGCTTTGGGATTGGTAATTTAATTAAGCCTTGTTCAATTACTTCTGGTAAGACTTGCTGAATTGATTTGCCATTGGCCCGTGATTTGAAATACAGCCAGGAACCTTTATCAGTTTCAATAGTTTGTAAATCTTGTATGTCTACACCACAAGAATTTGCAAAACCAATAGCTGCTTTTGTTGGTTGCCCTTCCTTATCATAGGCTGCTTTAATCGCTGGGCCTTTGCGCTCAATATTCTGTTCGGGTTGCTCGGCACTGGCATCTGAAATGATTAAGGCTAATCGACGTGGAGTTACAAATGGTTTTACTTTTGTGAAAGTGAAGCCAGATTCAGAGAGTTGAGATGAAATATAACTAGCAAAAGTGTCGCTTAAATTTTTTGCTGCTGTAGGAGGTAATTCCTCAGTGCCGATCTCAATTAATAATGTATTTGTGCCCATGTGTATAGTTACTTGTTGAGCAGAGGAAAGCCGATGCTTTCTCTTGACCCAAGATATGTAGTAGCGACCAATCTAGCTAAAGTTCGAATACGTAATATGTACTGCTGCCTTTCGGTCACGGAAATAACTTGTCGTGCATCTAGTAAATTAAATACGTGTGATGCTTTTAACACTTGCTCATATGCTGGGAGTGGTAAGGAGTTTTCAATTAAGCGATTACATTCCGCTTCACTGGCATCAAACTCATTAAATAAATGTTTAGTATCGGCATATTCAAAATTATATTTCGATTGTTCAATTTCATTTTGGTGAAAAATATCACCATAACTAACATCATTATTCCAATCTAACTGATAAATATTGTCTTTGCCCTGAAGGTACATGGCTAGACGCTCCAGACCATACGTAATCTCACCAGTCACAGGCTGGCAATTAATTCCCCCGACTTGTTGGAAGTAAGTAAATTGAGATACCTCCATGCCGTTTAACCACACCTCCCAGCCTAAGCCCCATGCCCCTAAAGTTGGAGATTCCCAATTGTCTTCAACAAAACGAATGTCATGCTCTAGTGGGTCAATACCAAGTTGTTGCAATGATTGAAGATATAACTCCTGGATGTTGTCCGGAGATGGCTTAAGTACTACCTGGAATTGGTAGTAGTGCTGCAATCGATTTGGGTTGTCACCATAGCGACCATCAGTAGGTCTTCGACAAGGTTGAGGATATGCTGCTTTCCAGGGTTCAGGTCCGATTGACCTCAGGAACGTCCCGGGATGAAAAGTGCCCGCACCCATTTCTTTATCAAAAGGCTGAAGTAAAGCGCATCCTTGGTCGGCCCAATATTTTTGCAGATTTAGAATGAGTGTTTGGAAACTTATTGAGTAGCTCACGGGACTTACGTGTTCATATCTTGAGAGGCGAGAATTGTACCGTGTACATAAATGAATACGAGTATTATTTTGCCAGAGTGTGGCTAGAGTGGGGTTTTAAGATAATTTAAGTGCGGAACTTTAAAGATTCTGTCACAAGACATCCATGTCTTGACAGATTTCATCCTGAAACAAAAGATCATCCATGAAATCCCAAGTCCTTGCGCGTAATTTGCCATCCTTAGCAAATCATGCCCTCCCTGAGCTTGAGACTTATCCTAGAAAGCTCATGTCTCTAACTCAATTCAACATCCTGTTTTAATTAAGCTTGGCATCCCGCCTAGACATCACACTATTAATGCTTTTAGAGCTACTGATATATGAGCAAGTGCTGTGCCAGAGTTAGTTAGATAGATTAAGAAGAAAAATGTAACTCATTGAATAAAATCACTATAATGATAGTGAAAGGCGTGAAAAATCGGACAGAAATACAAGTTTTGATAAAATTTAATGTAACGGAACTAGTTCACATTTAAGCATTTTCTGGCGATTGTTGACAAATTATGGCCGTAAAGATGACAGCGTTGGTAATTTACTTTATAAGAAGACATTAAGGGAGATTAGATCGCTTCAAATTTGTGCAACTCGATTAGTTATTAAATATATGCACTAAAATAACGCATTTATTATTTTACTGCACCGTAATAGAGCATAAATATAACAAATTGCTTGGCCTCCTACTTCGTTCGTAGCTAAGTGCTTGTTTTTAGCCACTAATTGACTGGCATATATCATGCTTAGTCCCAATGACAATAAAAACCATAATAAACTCGGCCACATTACCGGTTAATTAATATATCAAACAATAGGAGTCTCTAAATGTCCGCAGGTGATGTTTTAAAAATGATAAAAGATAACGACGTGCGTTACGTCGATTTTCGCTTTACTGATACACGCGGGAAAGAGCAGCATGTATCTGTCCCTTCTCATACTATTGATGAGAGTATATTTGAATCAGGAAAAATGTTTGATGGTTCATCAATTGCGGGATGGAAGGGAATCAACGAGTCAGACATGATCTTAATGCCTGATGCAGATTCAGCTGTGATGGATCCATTCTTCAGCGATCCTACTTTAATTTTACGCTGCGATATTCTAGAACCTGCCACTATGCAGGGGTATGGGCGAGATCCTCGTTCAGTGGCTAAGCGAGCAGAAGAATATTTAAAATCATCAGGTATTGGTGATACTGCTTATTTTGGTCCAGAACCTGAGTTTTTCGTATTTGACGATGTGCGTTGGAAAAATGAAATGTCAGGGTGTTCATTTGAAATTGATTCTGAAGAGGCTGCTTGGGCTTCTTCTAAAGATCATCCAGATGGTAATATCGGCCATCGTCCAGGAGTCAAGGGCGGTTACTTTCCGGTACCTCCAGTAGATTCATTGCAAGATATTCGTTCAGCGATGTGCCAGGTAATGGAAGAAATGGGTGTTGAAACAGAAGTGCATCACCACGAAGTGGGTACTGCAGGTCAATGCGAAATTGGCACTAAATTCAATACTTTAACTACACGAGCAGATCACAATCAAATACTAAAATATGTCGTTTTAAATGTTGCACATAATTACGGTAAAACCGCGACATTTATGCCAAAGCCTTTAGTGGGTGATAATGGTAATGGCATGCACGTGCATATGTCATTAGCAAAAGATGGTGAAAATTTATTTGCAGGAGATAAATACGGCAATCTTTCACAAACCGCACTCTACTACATTGGTGGTATTCTTAAGCATGCGAAAGCGATCAATGCATTTGCAAACGCATCAACGAATAGTTACAAGCGCTTAGTACCTGGCTTTGAAGCACCAGTGATGTTGGCTTACTCTGCACGAAATCGCTCTGCATCAATCCGAATTCCTTATGAGTCAAATCCAAAAGGTAGACGAATTGAAGTACGTTTTGGCGACCCAACAGGTAACCCTTACCTGACATTTGCATCAATGCTGATGGCCGGTCTAGATGGTATACAAAACCAAATTGACCCAGGAGACGCCAATGACAAGGATTTATATGACTTGCCACCTGAAGAAGATGCAGCCATACCAAAAGTATGTTCATCTCTAGATGAAGCATTAGATGCACTGGATAAAGATCGTGATTTCTTAAAAGCGGGCGGTGTATTTACTGATGATGCGATTGATGGCTATATTGAGCTTAAAATGGAAGAGGTAACGGCGCTACGACAGGCGACTCACCCAATCGAATTTGATATGTATTACAGCTGTTAAGTTAAAAATTCACTTTTGATCGTAAAAACGCCCCTTATAGGGGCGTTTTTTTTGCAACCATCTTTAAAATTGTGTATCTAAAGAAGTATGAATAAACGTGGTTCAAATGTAATAAAACCGATTTTAATTATCATAGTATGTTTGATGGTGATTAGCGCCCATGCAGAGCTGTTTAAATGGAAAGATGCAGATGGGAATCTCATTTATTCAGATCAGCCACCTCCAGGCAAAAACAAGGCCGAAAGTGAAGTAGCGAAAGAAGAATTACCTCAGATAATTTCGGTACCAGCACCTAAAATTTCAAATGCTACTGAATCTAGTTCTGCTAAACGTTCTAATGACACTGTAAAATATAAGGAACTCATAATAGTAGAGCCTGCTCATGATGTGGCCATACGAGAAAATTCAGGAAATGTGCAGATAAGTGTGCGAGTTCTACCTGATAACTTCGCAGATACAGGTGCTATCTTGGCAATTTATATGGATGGAGTTGAAATCTCTAAAGGGCTCCAAACTTCTGTTAAATTGATGAATGTAGATCGTGGTACACACACACTCAAAGCTGAATTAATGAACTCAGCCGGACATGTTGTGAAAGCCACTAGACCAACAGTATTCCATCTCCTGCGCCACCATAATTAATTCCAATAGCGCGAAAATGTATATTGCACCAAAATAGTGCGATAATAGTGTTACTACAGGTGAGCATCGTCGTAACTAGATAACACAATTCCACGTTCTAAAGGGCTGTATCCCTTAAATTGCACAAATTCCATTGTAGTGCGATGACCTTGGTTCACTATTTGCTAGATAAGGTCACTATGAGAGATAACTTTTATTCATTTATCGTCGACAGCCAATCAACAGCCATTCTTCTATTAAATAAACAGTGTGAATTGGAATACATGAACCCAGCCGCAGAAGCGACATTTAGTGTGAGTAGTACACGAGCAGAAGGCATGGCTTTTTCATCAATGTTGGCGGATAGAGATGGAGATATTTTTATGCGTATGCAAGATTCCATTAACAAAGGACATTCGTGGACAGAGCATGAGTGCATATTACGCGTATTTGATAGTAGTGAAGTCACTGCAAATTTAACAATCAATACAGTTGAAATGGATGATGAAGAAAAAGTACTGGTTGAGATTGTGATATTAGACAGGCAATTAAAAATTTTAAAAGAAAGCCATCTATTAAAAGAACATCAAGCCACACGAAGTATGTTGCGCGGGATGGCGCATGAAATAAAAAATCCACTAGGTGGATTAAGAGGTGCTGCGCAATTATTAGAGTCAGAGTTAGAAAACAATGAACTGACAGAGTACACCGGTATTATTATTAAAGAAGCAGATAGATTACATAAATTAGTCGATCGCATGCTTGGACCAAATATCGTGCCTAATAAAATACCACATAATATTCATGAGGTACTACATCATGTATATAGTTTGGTATCTGCAGAAGATAAAAATATAAAGTTTAGAATTGATTACGATCCAAGTATACCAATGATAAGTTTCGATCGGGACCTGCTCGTACAAGCAGTTTTAAACATTACAAGGAATGCAATTCGTGCAGTTGATAACAAAGGCGAAATAACTTTTAAGACACGTGTCTTAAGGCACTACACCATTAATGGTATAGCGCATAAGCTTGTGGCATGTATGAGCATAATAGATAACGGGCCCGGGATCCCAGAAGATATTTCAGCAAAAATATTTTTCCCTATGGTTTCGGGACAAACAGATGGTAGTGGTTTGGGTTTAGCCATCTCACAGATGTTAATAAATCAACATCATGGCTTAATTAAATTTAAGTCAGAAGTAGGTCGTACAGAATTTAAAGTCATGCTGCCAATAGAAAATGGGACACAGCAACACACCGAGCAAGAGAAAGAAAATTATGAATAATGATATATGGGTAATAGATGATGATCGTTCAATACGTTGGGTTTTAGAACGTGCATTGAATAAAGCCAATTTAAATGTAGAGCTTTTTGATTCAGCAACCAATGCAATGAAAGCTCTAGAAACAAGTACGCCGCAAGTAATTATTACAGATGTGCGTATGCCAGGTATGGATGGATTCCAGTTTTTAGAAAGAGTACAAACACAACACCCCGAACTGCCTGTCATTGTGATGACAGCGCACTCAGATTTAGATAATGCAGTGCATGCTTATAAAGGTGGTGCATTTGAGTATTTACCTAAACCATTTGATATCGAAGAAGCTGTCGAACTAACAAAACGTGCATATCAATCTACCGATGAAATAGCACCAACAAACACTATTGCTGAAGAAGTGCCCGAAATAATTGGTGAGTCACAAGCTATGCAGGAAGTGTTTCGCGCAATTGGTCGATTATCCAGATCAAGTATTACGGTATTGATTAATGGTGAAACAGGCACAGGTAAAGAATTAGTTGCTCATGCACTTCATAAACATTCTTTACGAAGTACAAAGCCTTTTATCGCGCTGAATATGGCCGCGATTCCTAAGGATCTTTTAGAATCAGAATTGTTTGGCCATGAAAAAGGATCGTTTACTGGGGCACAAGGGCAAAGGCGCGGCCGCTTTGAACAAGCAAACATGGGTACTTTATTCTTGGATGAAATTGGTGACATGCCAGCAGACTTGCAAACACGTTTATTGCGTGTTTTGTCAGACGGGGAGTTTTATAGGGTTGGGGGACACGAGCCTGTTAAGGCAGACGTAAGAATTATTGCGGCAACCCATCAAAATTTACAAGAGCTAGTTGAAAAAGGGGATTTTCGCGAAGACTTAATGCATCGGTTAAACGTCATTCGTATCAAGGTACCCGCATTGAGAGAACGCCGCCAAGACATTCCAATTTTGATGAAACATTTCTTAGTCGCCGCTGCGGCTGAGCTAGAAGTTGAAGCAAAGCAATTAGATGAAGGGGTAATTACTTATTTAAGTAAGTTAGATTGGTCTGGTAATGTGCGTCAGCTTGAAAATCTTTGTCGCTGGTTAACCGTGATGGCCTCCGGGAAAACAATTCTCTTAGAAGACCTGCCTCAAGAGATAAAAGAGTCTAGCGCACCAATTGATTCAACATCAGACTGGCAATCTATGCTGGCAAGTTGGGCAGATCAAAAACTAGAAAATGGTGGTGCAGAAATACTCCAGGATGCCACGCCACAATTTGAACGTGTGCTAATAGAAGTAGCCATGAAAAAAACAGGTGGTAAAAGACAACGTGCCGCTAAACTACTAGGCTGGGGAAGAAATACACTTACGCGAAAAATACAAGAACTTAAAATGTATGAATATAGCGGTAGTTCGACTGATTAAAAGAGCTAATTGAGTAGTTTTTGAGGTATCTACCTTTGTCTCAAAAATGGTTATTATCTAAGATGTATTTATTAAAAGTCAGAACGCAATACGAAATGCAACAATAGTGTAAAGTAAAAAATGGCGATCTTTTTTGAGTTGCTTGTCTAGAATATTTTTGACTCTTTTTTCATTGATTTAAAACGAGACTGCCCACTAATTCTGAAATATGGGATAGATTATTGTCTGCTAAATAATTACTAATTGTTTTATTTATTCCAGCACAAATCAATGGATCATAATAAAGGCCAGTGCCAATTCCGACTGCACTTGCACCTGCAATAATAAATTCCAGTGCGTCTTCTCCAGAACATACGCCACCCTGACCAATAATAGGAATATTATGTTCCTTACACACCTGATAAACTTGGTGCACTTTTAATAAGGCAATTGGTTTGATTGCTGGGCCAGATAGCCCGCCTTGGTTGTTACCTATCACCGGTTTGCGCGAATTAATGTCTATGGCCATTCCCATTAAGGTATTGATTACGGCAAAGGCGTCGGTACCAGCATCAATACAACGTTTAGCATTGTATGCAATATCAGTTTGATTAGGAGATAGTTTTGTGATGATCGGTTTATTTGTGACTGCGCGACATGCTTCAACAACTTTGGCAGACATATCAGGATCATTACCAAACGCGACGCCACCTTCTTTCACATTGGGGCATGAAATATTAATTTCGACGGCATCAATCGGGGAGTCATCAAAAATACGTGTTACCTCTGTGTATTCCTCAATAGTAGAACCAGACACATTCGCTATATAACGTGTTTCATTAAAGTCTAATTTAGGCAAATATTCGTTAACGACTGTTTTTGCGCCAGGGTTTTGTAAGCCTATTGCGTTAAGCATGCCAGCGGGTGTTTCGTATATTCGGTGAGCAGAGTTACCCAGACGATTCTCTAGCGTAGTGCCTTTTAAGCAGATGGCACCAATTTCTTGATTAGAATATCCCACCACACGCGTGTATTCTTGACCAAAGCCCACGCAGCCGGAAAGTAACACCAAGGGTGTTTGAAATTCTAAGCCGCAGAAATTGTTAAGTAATTGTTTATATTTAGAGCTCATGTTTCATATCGTATTATATCAACCGGAAATTCCACCTAACACAGGTAATATTATGCGCTTATGCGCAAATAGTGGCTGTCAGTTGCATTTAATTCATCCCCTTGGGTTCGAGATAGATGATAAGCGTATGCGTCGTGCCGCTTTAGATTATATAGATAAGAGTTTAGTACAAGAATATCCTGATTACGCCAGTTGTTTAGAAAATTTACCAGCAAGCCGATTATTTGCATGCTCCACTAAAGGCACTAAAAATTATAGCCAAATCAACTACCAAGCGGGTGATGCGCTTATATTTGGTCCAGAAACACGTGGCTTGCCAGATAGCATATTAAAAACATTTGATAAAAATAATATTCTGCGTGTGCCTATGTTGGAAAACAGCCGCAGTATTAATTTATCTAACACGGTATCGATATTTATATTTGAAGCATGGCGGCAAAAAGATTTTGCTGGTGCAATTTAATCTGCTTCATTTTTGAGAGAGCGAGCTAATAACTCTTCTACGGCTTCTCGCGCAGATTTGTTGTTATATAATACTTCATAAACTTGTGTGCTAATTGGTAATTCAATATTCAGTTTCTGCGCTAAATCAAATACGACTTTAGCAGCATACTTACCCTCTATTACTTGCCCTATTTCTTGTTCGACTTCTTGCAGAGATTTTCCTGAGCCCAGGCCTAAGCCAAAGCGACGGTTACGTGACATGTTTTCTGTGCATGTTAATACAATGTCACCAATGCCTGATAGCCCTGTAAATGTATCAGTGTTGACACCAAGCCTTTTACCAAAGCGAATCATCTCGGCAACCCCGCGGGTGATGAGCGCAGCACGGGCATTAGCGCCAAATTGAAGTCCATCAATTATGCCAGCGGCGATGGCCAAAATATTTTTAAATGTGCCACCAATTTCTACACCCGTGACATCTGTACTGATATAGGTGCGAAATAGCGGGTGGTGGAATAACTGCGCAACTTCATTAGCAAAGGCTTCATTGGTCGATGCAATAGTCACTGCAGTAGGTAAACCTTTACCAACTTCTTGAGCAAAAGATGGTCCAGATAGAATTGCTGTGTGAATATTGCTAGATAATTCCTCTTCTGCAACTTGGTGTAAAAATTTGCCGGTATTTTGTTCTAGGCCTTTGCTCGCCCAAATAATGCCGCGTAAATTTCCGGAGGCATGAGAATTAATGCGTTGCACCATGTCGCGCATGGTGGTACTTGGGACGGCCACTAATACATGGGTACAACTGTTTACTAGTACAGAAAAGTCTGCACTGGGAATAATATTATCTGGTAAAGAGGAGCCCGGGAGGTAACGTTTATTTTCTTTGTCAGTAAATATTTCATGTAAGGCATTAGCGTTCCTCGCCCAAAGATGTATTTCTGGATGTAATTTTGCAAGATGTATTGCTAATGCTGTGCCCCATGCTCCGGCACCGAGTACACCAATAATTGGTTCTGTCATGCTTAGTGCCTCCTGCAATCGTTCGCGAGAGAAATTAGTGTTTTGTCTCTTCGCTGGTAGCTTGCTGCTCTTCCTTTAATTTCGCTAACTGCTGTGAATATAAAGCATCAAAATTCACAGGTGATAACAGTAATGGAGGGAATCCGCCCTTGCCAACTAAGTCGGCTACTACTTCGCGTGCAAATGGGAATAGTGTATGTGGGCAGTAGCTTCCAAGAAGGTGGTTTCTCTGATCCTCAGGGAAATCTTTTATTAAAAAAACACCTGACTGTTTTAATTCAACTAAGAAAGCTGTTTTTTCATTTTGTGAAGAGGTAACTTCTACATTGAGCGTTACTTCATATAGTTCATCAGTCAACTTTATGTTCTGTGCAGTTAAATGAATATCTGTTTTTGGCTGCCACTTCTCTCGAAAAATATCAGGAGAGTTTGGTGATTCAAATGACGCATCCTTAAGAAAGATTTTTTGAATCTCAAATTTTTGTTCGTTGTCAGCCATAGTTATTCTTTAGGGTATATAACTTTAACACACACTATTCTTATGTTACTAAAGACCTAACATGCCATTGAGCTTTCCTTCGCGGTTTAGCTCTGCTAAATCGTCAAAGCCACCAACATGTGTATCTCCAATAAAAATTTGTGGAACGCTAGTGCGCCCACTGAGTTTTTCCATCTCATCACGTATAGCTTGGTCATCATCAATTAAGATTTCTTCATACTTGACACCTTTGCTGTCAAGCAATCGTTTTGCGGCATTGCAGTATGTGCATAAACGGCCGCTATATACTTTTATATTTGGGGTAGTCATGATTTCACCACGGGTAAGTTTGCAGTTTTCCAACCCTCGATACCACCTTTGAGGGACATAACATTAGTAAAGTTATTTTTCTTCAATATTTCACACGCTGCTGAAGACCTTGTCCCTGCTTTGCAATAAGCAATGATGGGTTGTTCGGTATGTGCTTTTAGCTCTTCTACACGTTGTTTTAGCACACTTAATGCTAAATGTTTCGCTCCACGAATAGATCCTTGAGTTAGCTCATTACTTTCTCGCACATCTAGCATGATGGCATCTTCTTTGTTTATCAGTTGAACTGCTTCTGCAGGGGAAATATTTTTGAATCCACGCATCGCTCTCTTAATTTCCATGCGAACGATTAACGCAAGGATGATTCCAAGGGCGATGAATAAAACAAGGTTATTGGTAAAGAATTCTGAATCAGGAGTCATTAAGTAGGCCGCCCGTTATTGAGGGCTGTATTATACGAATTAATTATGCGGGATCTAATCTAGTGTACAGAACAGAAAACGTGTTGCATCATCTCAATAAGTTTCAGGGTGCGTTCGTCACCAACCTTATAAAATACTCTGTTTGCATCTTTGCGAGATTTTAATATGCCTTTATCTCGTAGTATAGCCAGATGCTGTGAGATATTACTCTGAGAGGTGCCTACATTTTCTACAATGTCTTGCACGCTAACTTCTTGATTGCCTAGTACGCATAGAATCTTCAGGCGTAAAGGATGGGACATCGCCTTTAATGAGCGTGATGCCCTTTCTATGTCATCCTCTTTTGCCATGAGGTCTGAGCGATTGAGGGACACAAAGCCAGTTTCAGTCATTTTGTTCGCTTCCATTCAATTCCTAAAAAATTAATAATGGCATTATCTAATATTCTAAACCATTAATACGCTGATAATAGTCGGGAATCTGTCTGTTGAATAGCCTTTTCCATCATTTAACTGAGATTGTAGCTAAGCCTCAAGCTGCTGCGCCTATAGTTTTTCTATTATATTTCAATATGTTAGTTGTTAATTCGGCATTTGGTCAGGGTGATTTAGACGCTACGCAACAACAATTGGACACCATAACAAAAATTGTTGGTCAAATAGAGAGCAATCTCGCAAAAAACGTTAAAAATCATGATGTTGTACGAAAAGAAATGGCAAAACTAGATCGTGAGATTGGTAAGTTGCATCAACGTATAAAAGACTCAAAACTCAAAATTACTAATAGTAAGCAACGTTCTGTGATGCTACACGAGGAAAAAGTCCTAATTGATCAAGCTCTGGGAGTCCAAGCAAACTTATTTCAGCAACAAATTCGCAGCGCTTATCGTGCCCGATCTCAAAGCAAATGGAAGTTGTTACTAAGCCAGAGTAATTTACAAGATGTAGGTAAGAACGCACTAATTTATGACTACATTCACCAAGCACGTGTAAAGCAGATTAATCATATTAGTGGCTTGGCTGATGAAATAAAAACAAATCAATTCGAAATTAAGAAGCAGCAAGAAACACTGCAAAATTTGCTTAAAAAACAATCAAAAGAGCAATCTGGGCTGGAGAAAGTCCGCATTCGAAAAGAAAACGCTCAGCGGGAGCTCGAAAATAAGATTAAGTCTGATCAGGTTAATTTAAAACAAGAGCGTAGTAAGAAAAAAAAATTACAAAAATTACTTAAAAAACTTACAGTTAAGAAGTCACAAGGGAAATTTGCTAGCAATGCTGGAAAACTACATTGGCCCACAAGAGGTGAGTTAAAAAATCGATTTGGACAAAATAGGCAGGGCTCAGATGGATTGCAGTGGTCGGGTGTCTCTATAAAAGCTGATCGTGGTGACAAAGTGCATGCTATTTATGCAGGCAATGTAGTGTTCTCTGACTGGTTTGATCATTATGGATGGCTAGTAATTATAGATCATGGTGACGAATATATGAGCTTATATGCCCATGCTGAAGGATTATATAAAAATGTGGGTGAGAATGTTGATCAGGGTGAATTGATTGCAGTAGTAGGGGATTCTGGAGACGTTGATCAAACCAGTCTATATTTTGAGATTCGTCGCCAAGGAACGCCAGTAGATCCAGCGAACTGGTGTGTACACCCAAATATGGCTTATTCTCTGTAAATATAATTTAATAGATCAGAAGACAAAATAACCAGTAGCGGTCGGTTTATAGAAGCCTAATCGCCACAAGGAGCAAATCATGAAAAGTGTAAAACCCCTCAGCTTGGGATTGACCGTCGGTTTACTAATCGGCTTGCTATTGGCGGGAAGCCACCAAGTATTTGCAAAGCGTGATAATGCTTTACTGGAATTGCCACTGTCAGATATCCGTTTGTTCACAGATATATATGCACGAATTAAAAAAGATTACGTAGAAGAGGTCGGTGATGAAGCATTACTGGAAGGTGCGATTCGCGGCATGTTAAGTAGTCTGGATCCACACTCCTCTTACTTAAGTCAAGAAGAATTCAAAGAGTTGCAGATTGGTACCACAGGTGAGTTTGGTGGCCTTGGGATAGAAGTAGGGATGGAAAATGGCTTTGTGCGCGTTATCTCTCCTATCGAAGATACGCCCGCAGACAAGGCTGGTGTTCAAGCTGGTGACATTATTATTAAGCTGGATGAGACACAAGTAAAAGGTTTAACGCTTAATGATGCTGTTAAATTAATGCGTGGAAAACGAGGTTCTAAAATATTACTAACCATTGTTCGCGAAGGTGAGGTGAAGCCATTAGAAATAACGGTGGTTCGAGATGTGATTCGAGTGAAAAGTGTTCGTAGTCGAATTCTAGAACCAGGATATGGTTATATTCGCATTTCAAGTTTCCAATCTAAAACGACGCGTAATGTAATTGCGGCTGTTGAAAAGTTACTGAGTAAGGAAAGTAAAAATTTACAAGGACTAGTACTGGATTTGCGAAATAATCCTGGCGGTGTTTTAACAGGTGCAGTTGGTGTATCTGATATCTTCCTTGAAGATGGAGAGCTGATTGTTTTCACAAAAGGTCGTGTGGAAGATGCCGAATTAAACTACAGTGCAAGTACAAATGATTCGGTCGATGGTATTCCAATTATAGTGCTTATTAATGAAGGTTCTGCTTCTGCATCAGAAATTGTTGCAGGTGCATTACAGGATCATAAGCGTGCTGTGATTATGGGACAAAAATCCTTTGGTAAAGGATCAGTGCAAACTATTCTGCCACTCAAAGAAGATGCGGCATTGAAGTTAACTACTGCGCGTTACTACACACCATCAGGCAAGTCGATTCAAGGAGAAGGTATTGACCCTGATATATTGGTTGAAGAGATTCATGGTGGTGAAGATGATGAAAATAAGCGCTTTGAATTTGTGCGTGAGGCAGATTTAAAAGGTCATTTGGAAAATAACCAAGATAAAAGTACCGACAAGGCTAAAAAAGAAGTGAAACGTATTACAATATCAGTAGACAGTGAGGAAGATGCAGTGTTGAATGAGGCGCTAAGCATCTTAAAAGATCTAGCAAAAAACAATGACTCGACGAGCGTATAATCATTTAATTAAGCCAGTTTCAAAACAAGTTACATCAACAATATTAGGTCGCCTCTTCATCGGGGTGACCTTGTTATTGTCTGTGTCAGGTTTGTTTGCTGATGAATCGTTAGTCGCACAAGAGACCTACAAGGTCGCAATAATTATTGATGACTTAGGTAACAATTTTCATCAAGGACAAACATTAATTGATTTGCCATACCAGTTAACCTATGCATTTTTACCCAAACGTCCGTACTCAAAACGTCTAGCGAATTTAGCTGCGTCTTATGGCAAAGAAGTGATGGTGCATTTACCGATGCAATCAGCAGGGCGCTCTGAGTTAGGCCATGGTGCACTTACCCTGGAACTCACGCAAACAGAATTCCAAAAGTCAGTTCAAATTAGTATTAACTCTGTTCCGCATGCGCGTGGTGTCAATAACCATATGGGTAGTTTGCTAACACAACATCCTGGGCATATGTCATGGTTAATGGAGGTGCTATCGAATAGAAATGACAATCTCTACTTTGTAGACAGCAAAACGACTGCGTTAACCGTCGCTAGCCAAATTGCCAAAGAGCATTACGTTCCTAATATTTCTAGAGATGTTTTTATAGATAGCAGCAGAAATGAAGAAGATATTAGACGCCAACTAAATTACCTAAAAAAGATCGCGAAGCGTAAAGGCTATGCGGTTGCAATAGGCCATCCATATCCATCCACAATAAAACTACTGAGTGGCTATCTACCTACGTTACTCGATCACAACATTGAAGTGGTGCCAGTCACTACTTTGATTAAAATGCATAGTCAAAAGCAGCAATGGCCTAAGCTGACCTCTCATTATCCTACGCAAATAAATTAGAATCGTAGAGTTACCAGCAGAAAAATTCTTGTTGGTTATGAAGATATACAATTAATTTAAACACAATACATAACAAATAATTGTTATTCCTTAATTTGCTTCCGGTTTTTTAAAGTCGCAAAATTAATGAAAACTCACAACTATCCATAATGATGAATTACGCAGTTAAAGTAATTCATTCAAATAAGTGCGTACATTATTACGCAAATTAGGTCTTTTCAGTTGCGTACATTCCTCTATACTTTAAAAAATCTACTTAGAACTAGTTGTTTATCAATAGGCGCTGTATTTTATAGATGAATCAAGCAGCTTTTTTAAAACCTAAACACTTGGCCGGATTTACTATCGTAGAGTTGATGCTGACAATTGTAGTGGCAGCAGTAATTCTCTCAATTGGCGTGCCATCATTTCAGGGCTTAATGGAGAGGAATCAACTCACTAGCAGTATAAATGAGTTTATATCTTCGCTAACGCTGGCTAGGAGTGAGGCAATTAGAAGAAACTCACCAGTTGCACTATGTGCAAGCGCTGATGGTGAAAACTGTGGCGGTGCAGGTTATGAGGTTGGTTGGATAGTTTATGTAAATGAAAATTCAGATGGAGATCGTGATGCCGGAGAAGAGCTTCTATGGGTACATGACTCTTTGCCTGCAAGTTTAACTTTGCGTGGTACAGGGTGCTGTATAAATAATATCCCATACCTTGCCTCAGGGCGAGTTTCCGGAATAAATGGCAGTGTTAACTTGTGCAAAGATAATGATCTTGGCAAATCAAAAAAGATTACGATAATAACTTCAGGGCGAGTGCGTTTAAATGAAGGTGCTACGAATGACTGTGCGACATAATGAATAGAAGCAAAGTATCAGGATTTAGTTTAATTGAGGTTCTAATTACCCTTATCGTCTTTAGTGTTGGACTATTAGGTTTGGCAAACTTACAGGGTCAGAGCATATCGAGCAGCTATAATGCCCACCTTCGAAGCCAGGCAACTTCACTAGCGAGCAGTGTCATAGATCGTATGCGTGCAAATCGCGAGCAGGCTATTACTACTACAAGTTATGTGACTGGATTTGGAGATGCACCGCCGAATCCAGCGCCAAATTGTGTAACGTCGAATTGTTCTGCTGCACAAATGGCAAGTCTAGACTTATTAGAGTGGAAGTGTAATTTAGGCAACTATAAGCAATATAGTTACTGCAGTGGATTAGTTTCTCAAGCAACTTTGCCTGCAGGTGATGGGGAAATTACGCAAGTTGCGGGTCAAACGCAAGTTACCGTACGTTGGACTGACACAGCTGGCGAACAGCATAGTGTTTCTATGTTTACAAGTTTATAAACTATGCATATACCTAACAGACAGCTTGGATTAACAATTGTTGAATTAATGGTGGCTTTATTATTAAGCCTTTTACTTGTTGGCGGTGTATTACAAATATATATTGGGACTAAATCTACTTATAGAGTTACAGAGGGATTATCTCGGCTGCAAGAGAATACAAGGTTCTCAACAGAAATGTTGGCGCGTGATATTCGAATGGCTGGATATATTCCATGTAGTCAACCACAAAACAAACTAAGCCTTGTTAACTCAAGTAAATGGTGGTCTGCATTATTTGAAAACTCGATCAAAGGTTTTGAGAATGGGGCCAACCCATTTCCTGGTGAAACAAATGAAGTTTTAGCCGGGTCAGATTCTATAATCATCTTGCGAGGAGGTAATAAGGTTGCTGCAGTGAATTTTTATGATGCTGCTAATGACCAGATTATTATGCAACGTGACTTGGGCGGTGCTGACTGGGTGGAGCCAGGTAGCCTCATGATTGCTTGTGACTCAACTACCGCAAGGTTGTTCCAAGCAGGGGCAATACAGTCAAGTGACCCTACTCGAATTTCAATTGCGGATGGTACGGGGACTGAGAGCCCGGGAAATACAACGGCAAACTTGGGGCATTCATTTAGCAACGATTCACAGCTAGCGAATTATTTTGCAGTGGCTTATTACATAACCGATTCATCACCTGGCTCAGGCTCTGAGTATTCATTGTATCGACGTTATTTAAATGTTAATAGCTCTATGCAAAATTCAGCGCCCAGTGAAGAACTAATTGAGAATGTAGAAACTATGCAATTGCTTTATGGGCTTGATTTAAATAATGATGGCTTGGCGGATAAGTATTTAAAGGCTGATAACTCTGAACTTGCAAGTAACTGGCAAGATGTAGTGACCGTTAGGGTAGGATTGCTATTCGCAAGTGAAGATGGTTTGCGCGAAGCTGCTGGCTTCGATGAAAAGCCTTATGTTGTTGCTAATACAGTTATTGATGTCGAAGGTACACCTGGTGTTCCAACACATGCACGAGACAAGCGAAAACGATACGTTTCATCAATGACAGTCAGTGTTCGTAATATCTGAATGATGGAGTTAGAAAATTAATACAAATAAGCAGCATGGTGTAGTGCTCGTCGTTGGCTTGATTATGCTGACTGTAATGACACTGCTTGCGGTGTCCAGTATGCAGTCATCGGGCTTACAAGAGCTAATGTCAAATAATATGAAAGATAAAATGACAGCATTTGAGGCCGCAGAGTCTGCTATTAGGTCAGCAGAAGCTTTTCTGGATAGTGAAGGTGCAGTTAATCTTAGTGCATTTGATGATAATGATTCTGACGGTTTGTTAGCAAATCTTTTTGATGAAGCCTGGAATGAACCTTCAATAGATTGGACGGGTAATAATAGCGATGCCGTTATAGTAGATGTTATGGGCGGAGTCACTTCAAAACCACGATATATAATTCAGTACATAGGCCCTGTAGTACCTGATAGTGATAGGGAGTTAAATGTGGATAATTCTTACAACGCAGGTGCTACTGACTCTATGGTAGAGATGTTTAAAATAACTGCGCGTGGTACAGGGGGCTCAGATAGCACGGTTGTTGTTTTAGAAGCTATGTATGGTATTTCAAATTGAAATGAAAAACATGGGCTTAACTTCTTTTCAATTTAAACGCGGCATTATTACAAGTATCTCTGCTGTAATTATTGCATGTGCATCAAGTTTATCTATTGCAACGCCTCCTCAACAGATACCAGATTTAGCAAAAACACCTCTAGAGTTAACACCGACAGTATTCGCGAATGTAATGATCTTGTTAGATGACTCTGGCAGTAAGGACTTTGAAGTTATTACCGCAGACGCATTAAGTTCGGGACTGTTTTTTGGCCCTGACCCTGACGGCAGTAATTTTGGTTCGTCAGATCCATCATTACAGATTACACAGAGGCCTGGTTGCGAACTAGAAGCCGCAGCTTTTGGCGGCTATGCATATGGTATTTCGACCACCTCAAATGTTTATCAGAATAATTGTTATGTAGCAGATGAACGTTCTTGGCGTTTCCGCTGTGCTGCTTTTAATAAACTTTATTATAATCCTGATGTTGTCTATGAACCATGGAAAGGCTTTAGGGATGATGGTACAGAGTTTGCTGATGTGCCAGTTGATGATGCACCGCTAGATCCTTATTTGGCAAACTCCTCAACTATAGATTTTACTCAGGCACCTGAGGCATCAACCGGAATAGATAAATTTAGATATTACACCTGTAGTCGTAAAGAAGATGGCAATTTCACAATGGATAGTGAAGTTGATGTAGAGCCAGATTCGCCTGAATTACAGAATTTTGCTAACTGGTTTTCTTATCACCGTAGCCGTCATTTGCGTGTTAAAGCAATTCTGGGTGAATATATTTTTAATGAAAATAATGCTCGAGTGGGGTTAGCGCATTTTAGCAACGCTAATAACATAGTTGCTAAAGAATTGAATATCGATGCAACAGAGGCAGAGAAAAGTAATTTATTATCTGCGCTGTATTCTTCTAGTCCTCAAGCAATACCTTCTAATGTAGGTGAAGAGTCTCCGCTGGCAGATCGTTATAAAGAAACGAGGGACTATTTGGCCTGTAGGAATAGTGATTTATTCCCTGGGATCAGTCCTTCTGATCCAGGTAGCGATGATTGTCCTGCAGAATCGATACCTGCTGGGACATGTCAAGCAAATCATATTATTTTAACGAGTGATGGTTTTTATGATCGAATATTTATAAATCCTCCCTCCGACAGAGATAGCGACGATTCTTCAGAATTTGATGGCCCACCATTTGAAGATAATATTCCAGACACATTAGCTGATCTAGCAATTTCATTTTATGAGGATGATCTTCATAGTGATTTACCAGATGAAGTTGTTCCTGAGCCCATCGATATAAATTTTGCAGATTTAGATTCAGATGACCGATTGCACCAACATATCAAAACACATATTGTTACTTTACAACCAGCCTTAAGAGAAAGCTTATCAGAGGCACCGCCTTGGAATAATCCTCGCAATAGCGATTTAGATTTAGTTAGAGACTTTGTTCATGCTGCATTTAATGCTCGTGGCAAATATATCGATGCTGCTGAACAAGCAGTCGGTACCTCGGCTGCAAATCTTTCACAAGCTATATCTACAGGGTTAGGTTCAACAACGCCAATTGCCATTAATACACAAGCAACAAGTGCGGATTTAATTTTATATCGAACCTTTTATGATTCATTTAGTAATTCTGGAGACTTGGTTGCCCAAGAGGTCAGCATTAACTCAGATGGAACATTGAATGTCAGCGATGGTTCTCAGCCAACATTTTTATGGAGTGCTTCTAAGCAATTAGATTTATTGGCTGGGGTTAATGGTGCTAGTAATTTGCAAAGAACTATTTTTACATTCTCAAATGATATTAACGACGGTATCGAATTTGATTTTGATGAACTTGATTCATCACAACAGTCAGACCTAAATAACCCCGAGCCTGCTAGAGCCACACCGCTACCTATTGGTAAGGATCGACTCGAATATCTGAGAGGATTAACGACAAGAGAGGGGACTAGCTTTATTGATGGTGAATTTCGCATACGCCCAGAAACTGATAGTACTGGTGGAGGCATCATTCATAATGCAAAGCTTGGCACTATTGCCAATGCAGCACCTGTTTTCGTTGGACAGCCACAGGCAGTGGGGAGGTTTGGTGGAGCATGGCCTAGTATTGAAGGTGAAACATATTTTGATTTTCAAGCACAACAAGTTAGTCGCGACGCTTCAGTTTTAGTCGCCGCAAATGATGGCATGTTTCATGTCTTCAATGCGCAAACAGGTAATGAGCGATTTGCTTATGTCCCCAGTTTTGTATTTGAAAATCTTTCAGAGTTAACACGACCAGAATATAAGCATCAATATTTTGTAGATTCAACGCCAAGCGTGGAGGATGCCTACATAAGGGCAGGTGGTACTAGTCCTAGTTGGAACACAATTGTCGTTGGTGGATTAGGTGCGGGAGGGCGTGGATACTATGCACTTAATATCACTGAACCAGGACCTGAAGAGAATCCAGTTAATCAAGTAATGTGGGAGTTTGGGCCTGAAGATGATCCAGATGCAAACAGTGATGGATCAATTAGTGATCTTGGATTTTCATATGGGCGCCCTTTAATAGCGATGAGTAACGCTCCAGATGGGGTTAATAAAAGATGGGTCGCTGTATTTGGAAATGGTTATAACAGTACTAGTGAAGAAGGTGAGGCTATTATCTACATGCTTTTCATTGATGAAGGCATCGACGGAGTATGGAGCAAAACACCAAATTCAGATTTAGTAAAAATTAATACTGGCGTTGAAGGTGATGGAAAACCCAATGGTATCGCAGATGTCAGAGCCATTGATTTAAATGCTGATGGCACAATTGACAGACTTTATGCAGGAGATTTACGGGGTAATCTTCATGTAATAAATATTATTAGTGAAGATCCAGGAGATTGGAGTTCATCAAGTAATCGATTTATTTTACTAAAAGCTGTCGCGCCAAATTCTGGTGAGTCTAATAGTGGAGATCCACAGCCTATCACTACACGTCCAATAGTCGTACAAAGAGAGAATGGTGCTGGAGTAGTGGTCGTGGTTACAACTGGAAGTTACTTTACAGAAAGTGATGCAATAGATACGGGTATACAGTCTATATACGGTGTTTTTGATGAAGTAGCATTTGATCAAGCAGGTAACATTACGAACGCTATTGGCTCTGAAGTCAGTATCTCTAACTTACGAGAGCAATTTTTATCTAATAATGTTTTTGTCGATGCCACTGCGGGAATTAATTTAGAGGTAAGAACAGTTACAAATAACGCTATTGGAAGTAGACAAGGCTGGTTTATTGACTTTGATGTGGAGGATGAGTCGGGGGATATAATATTTCCAGGTGAAAAAGCTATTCGTGAATTACAGTTACGCAATGGAGTGTTATTTGTTAATACAATTATTCCACAGCCTTTAAGCTGTGATCCATCGCCAGGTGGTTTTTCTTTGGCGTTAAACCCCCAAAATGGAACCGCTGGACAAGAAGTTATTTTTGATATAAATGCAGATAACTTATTTGACTCAAATGATAATATTAATGTCGCGGGTCAGTTAAAAACAATTGTTGGTACACGTTTCAAATCAACCCCATCAGACTCGACCTTCTTTGGTGATTATCGAATTACTCAGCTAGCGGATACAGATATTGATTCTATTTTGACTAACACGGCAAAAACAGAATTAGTTGGCAGACAAGCATGGAGAGAGGTGGAATTCTGATGACAAAAATTTATACACTACTAGTATTAATGCTTGCATCACAATCCTTTGCATCAGAATGTGTAATAAGCTCCACGGACTTTCCAAATAGTAATTGCAGTTTTAACCCCCCGTTTGAAGTCGAAAAACTTAAGTTTGGCAATTTGGACTCTGTGTTTAACTCTGGTGAATCAATTCGCATAGGCACTTCACGCTTTAATTTAATAGAAGATGTGGAAATTTTTGATGCTTCAGAGGCAGATTGTGAATATGATAAAGATGAACTAGAAGATGATGACGAAGATCAAGAAATTGCATTTAAAGTTAGCGAGACTAACTCGAGAGAGATAACACATATATGGTTACTAGATTGTACAGTTGAGCTAGCAAGATAAAGTGAAAAGATATTTATCTGGCTTTACTCTTGTTGAGTTGTTAATAATAGTAGCAATTGTCGCAATACTTGCATCTCTTGCATATCCGTCGTATCAAAATCATGTAACGAGAACTCGTTATGCAGATGCTAAAGTAAAATTGTTGGAAATAATGCAGCAACAAAGAAAGTTCTTTACTAGTAATAATACTTACACTACTAATTTGATTGCTGACCTGAGTTATGCTGATGCAGGCGGTGGAAGCGTGTCTACTGAAGGTGCATTTTATTTAATAAGTGCTGGTACATGTGGAACCCCCGCAGAGCCTATAACTCAATGTATTCAGCTAACCGCAACAGCCACTTTTTCTGGTGGTTTAGGAGATTTAACTTACAATTCTAGAAATGAAAAAGGTGGTCCCGCCAATGCTTGGTAAAGCTTAGCTTGTAGTTCTTAATTCCTTTGGTACCGCAAAAGTAATATTTTCCTCGACGCCACCAATTTCAACCACATTCGCATGTGCTGAGGAGCCCAATTTTTCAATCACCTGCTTAACCAAAATTTCAGGAGCTGAAGCTCCTGCAGTAACTCCAATATTTTTTTTATCATCTAGCCATGAATCGGAAATTTGCTCAGCATCATCTATCAGATATGATTCAATACCATTTTTCTCAGCGATTTCTCTTAGACGGTTTGAGTTAGAACTTGTAATGGACCCAATAACTAATAATAGATCACAGTTATTAACTAAATTCTTCACAGCATCTTGGCGATTTTGCGTGGCATAACAAATATCATCTCTTTTGGGTGATTGGATATTCGGGAAGCGATACTTAAGTCTTTCGATAATTTCTTTAGTATCATCAACAGACAAAGTTGTTTGAGTGACAAAAGAAATTTCTTCAGAATTTTCTACCATAACTTTGTCTACATCTTCTGGAGATTCGACGAGGTAAATATTTCCGCCATGTTCTCCAGTACATTGACCCATTGTTCCCTCAACTTCCGGATGACCTTTATGCCCTATTAATATTGTATCTCGACCATGTTTGCAATTTCGTACAACTTCTATATGTACTTTAGTCACTAATGGACAGGTCGCATCAAATACAGTGAGTTTTCGTCTATCAGCTTCACTACGAACAGACTTAGAGACTCCATGGGCACTGAAAATAACAGTTGAATCATCTGGAACTTGATTTAATTCGTCTACAAATACTGCACCTTTATCACGTAATGAGTCCACCACGAATCGGTTGTGTACGACTTCATGACGTACATAAATAGGGGCGCCAAACTGTTCCAAAGCACGCTCTACTATTTCAATTGCGCGATCAACACCAGCACAAAAACCTCTTGGGTTGGCGAGTTTAATTTGTATGGTTTTCATTATTAGGGTTATCTTTAAAAATCTGAATTACGAGCAAACTAGCGCCTAGTGTAATTAAAATATCTGCAATATTGAACGTTGGCCAATGGCAACCACTATTGGGCAGGTAGAAGAAAAAATAAATACATTCGTCTGCCTTATAATAAAAATCTATAAAATCGGTAACTTTGCCGTAAATCGCACGATCAATTAAATTTCCTAACGCGCCACTAAGGATAAAGCTAAGACTAAAACCTAGCAATATGTCAGTACTCCGGAGTTTGCGTAACCAATTAAAAATATATATGGATACTCCTGTCGCTAGAGCAACAAAAAACCAACGTTGCCAACCGCCAGCTTCACTCAAAAAACTGAATGCAGCACCTTCGTTGTAAACGAGCATCCAATTAAACATTGGCATTGCTGGGATTGGCTGCGCAAATTCAAGCACTGATTCAGCAAAACGTTTCGTAACTTGATCTAGAAGAGTTAAAACAATGACCAGAATAGTTGTCCATCTACGCATATTTTCTTATTTCACCGCTGCCATCCACATTGTCAACGCAGCGCATGCATAGTTCGGGGTGGTCTTTATGACTGCCAACATCCTCACGCAAGTGCCAGCAACGCACACATTTATCATTTTTAGATTTTTGAATTGCAATTTTAATATTCTCGCCATTAGATAAAGCAGATTTCTCAAGGTCTGACGGACTATCTGTCAATGACTTCATTGTGGCAGTGGATGTGATTAATACAAAACGCAATTCATCCTCAAGTAAAGATAAAGCCTTGTTTGTATCATTTTCACAATATATGACTACGTCAGCATCCAAGCCAGAACCAATGTCGCCTTTTGCTCTATATTCTTCTAAAGTTTTCAGTACTAGTTGTCGAACATCGAATATTAAATCCCAGGTGTCGGCATTAAGATATTCATCATTGCTAAGCTCAGCTAAATCTTGGTACCAAGTTTTTGTAAAGATAGTGGTCTCTTGGTTTTCAGGAATATGGGAGAAAGCTTCTTCAGCAGTGAAATTCAGTATAGGTGCTAATAATCGTAATAAGGAATGAGCTATATGATAGGTTGCAGTCTGTGCTGATTTTCGAGCAAGACTATCTGATTGTGTCGTGTAGACCCGATCTTTAATAATATCTAAATATAAGCTACCTAAATCAAAACTACAAAAATTATGTAGTGCTTGATAGAGTTGATGAAATTCATATTTTTCATAATGGTCAATCGCTTGTTTCTGTAAGACAGCAACCCTATTCACAGCCCATCGATCCAACGCAATCATTTCATTTGCAGCGACCAAATCTTTGCTAGGATCAAAGCCATGTAAATTTGAAAGTAAGTAACGCACTGTATTGCGCATTCTTCTGTAAGAATCTGCAGTACGTTTAAGAATTTCATCAGACACATTCATTTCACTACTAAAGTCGCTAGAGGCTACCCATAAACGTAAAATATCTGCGCCTAATGATTTGAATATTTTTTGTGGTGCAACAACATTGCCTAATGACTTAGACATTTTTCGACCACTTGCGTCGACAGTAAAGCCATGCGTGAGTACTGTTTTGTAAGGCGCGCGGTTATTAATGGCAACGCTTGTCTTTAATGAAGACTGGAACCATCCACGATGCTGGTCAGAGCCCTCTAAATAAAGATCAGCTGGGAAGTTGAGCTGTGGTTGGCGATGCACCACAGACTCGTGCGTAACACCTGAGTCAAACCAGACATCTAAGGTGTCAGTAACCTTGGTATAATCTTTTGCCTCAGCACCAAGCAAATCAGAGGGCTCTAAGTCATACCAAGCTTGAATGCCTTCTTTTTCAATTCGCTGTGCAACCTCTTCTATAAGTGTAACGGTGTCTGGGTGTAATTCCTGTGATTCGGAGTTTACAAACAGTGTAATCGGTACACCCCAAGTGCGTTGCCTTGAAACACACCAATCTGGACTATTGCTGAGCATGCTAATAATTCTTGCTTTACCCCAATCAGGTAACCACTCAACATTCTCAACTTCTTCTAGTGAACGTTGAAGAAGGTTGTTTTTATTCATGCTGATAAACCATTGAGGTGTCGCTCTAAATATCAAAGGAGTTTTAGTACGCCAGCAATGTGGAAAACTATGGGTAATTTGATGCTGATGAACTAGGTTAGAATTATCTTCCAGTTTTTCAATGATAGATGTATCAACTTTATGTACATGTTGGCCTGCAAATATCTCAACGCTATCGCGATAGACACCATTATCATTAACAATATTAATTGTGCCTAACTGATATTTTTTGCCAACAATGAAATCATCTACACCATGGTCAGGTGCTGTATGTACCGCACCAGTGCCCGCTTCAGTGGTGACATGTTCGCCTAAAATGATGGGCACCTGTTTATCATAAAAAGGGTGTCGCAATTGTATGTGTTCGAGATCCTGTCCGATACAGGTACCGATGACTTTATATTCATCAATAGCATAACGTTCTAAACAAGATGCAATTAAATCTGAGGCTAATAATAGATGCTCCTTTGAATCATCGCGAGTGACTTCCAGTAATGAGTATTCAAATTCAGGGTGTAAACTAACCGCTTGGTTTGCAGGTAATGTCCAAGGTGTTGTCGTCCAAATAACGATATGCGCAGTCGTATTTTCGGCAGTATCTGCAAATTTTTTCTTGAAAGCTGGTTGATCTACAGGTGTAAATTTAACGTCAATGGCATAGGAAGTTTTATCTTTATATTCAACTTCTGCTTCTGCAAGTGCAGAGCCACTGGCCACGCTCCAGTAAACAGGTTTAAAGCCTTTCTCTAAATGCCCATTGGCAATGACCTTCCCGAGTGCGCGTACGGTGTCTGCTTCAACTTGGAAGTTCATTGTTAGGTATGGATTTTGCCAATCAGCGAACACACCTAAACGAATAAAATCCTCACGTTGACGGTCTACTTGCTTCTTTGCGTATTCACGACAAGCTTGGCGAAAATCTTTTTCAGATATTTTATGACCAGGTTTACCTTTTTTCTTTTCGACCATCACCTCGATAGGTAAGCCATGGCAGTCCCAGCCAGGAATAAATGGTACGTCATAGCCACTTAACGTTTTGCTTTTAACAATTATATCTTTTAGAATTTTATTAACTGCATGACCAATATGAATGTCTCCATTCGCATATGGAGGGCCATCATGAAGAATAAATTTCTTTTTACGATCAGCACATACTTCGCGGATATGTTGATAAATATCTAACTCTTGCCAACGCTTTAACATTTCTGGTTCGCGTTGAGCCAAGTTACCTTTCATAGGGAAACTAGTATTTGGCAAATTTAGAGTGTGTTTGTAATCCTGGCTCACTGAGTGTTACGTCCTTTGACTAAAATATTGTTGTGCTTTTGTAACATCAATGCTTATTTGATGTTTCAGTGCTTCAAGTGATGGAAATTTTATTTCATCTCTTAACTTTGTATGAAATTCCACATCCAATCTTTTGCCATATAAATCCTGTTGGCAATTAAATAAATGAACTTCTAACTGCTGTCGTTGACCATTAACAGTAGGCCTGCTTCCAACATTGGCAACGCCTTGCCATTGGTTATTATTATGACTGGCGCTGACGGTGAATACACCTTTAATGGGCGAAACTAAACGACCAATTAAAATGTTTGCAGTTGGGAAGCCAAAAGTTCGGGCTCTTTTATCGCCATGAAAAACACGACCTGACATTTTGAATGGACGGCTTAACAAAGAAGCAACTTCATCAAACTTGCCTTGTGATAATTTTTCTCGAATCAGAGTGCTGCTGACACGCTCGTGGCGGTGCAAGACTGGGTTTATAACATGGACATGAAATCCAAGTTTATCACCCATATTGCATAGCAAATCAATATTACCGCACCCGTGATGACCAAATTTAAAATCATCGCCAACGACTAAGGTTTTAATATTTAATGAATCGTGCAAGATCTTCTTTACAAAGTCCACCGCTGGCATGGTTGCTAGTAACTGATTGAAATGTAGACACGCAAAATAGTCACATCCAAAGTCGCGAACTAATTCTATTTTTTTGCGGATAGGATAAATACGAGCGGGTCCTTGGGGGCCACAGAAGAACTCTTTTGGGGTCGGCTCAAAGCTGATTAATACTGACTTTGCTTTTTGCTGTACAGATTTAGTTATGACGAAATTAATGATTTCCTGATGACCTAAGTGAAATCCATCAAAATTACCAATCGTAGCCACAGTAGGTTGATTGATTCTATTAAACTTTGTGCTGCCGCGAAGTAGGATCATATGAATTGAGCCTAATTCGATTGCAGACGAAATTGACTAGGACGCAAGCCAAGGACTAGTAATAGACTTGTGTAAATGGTGATACCAATAATAATCAAACCCATGAGTGAGCCAAGTCTGGTAAGGCTATTCCAGCTAGCCCATACATCCGCATCTGGATTGATCCACCATAAACTAAGTAACATTACGATAGAGCTGATAATTATTTTTAGGCTCATAGTTAATCTTTGCCTGCTAGCGTTTAGTACCTTGGCTCTTCTAAGTAAGATATATAGCAAACTAGCATTTACATAAGCAGAAAATGAAGTGACTAAAGAAAGGCCAGCGTGCGCGCCAGGTAATTTTATGTCAGGCAATAACCATATAAATAATAGACTGAGCGATATGTTAATGAATATCACTAATACACCAATTTTTACTGGTGTTTTTGTGTCTTGGCGCGAATAAAAGCCTGGCGCTAATACTTTAATAAATATGTATGCAGGTAACCCAAGTGAGGATGCCATTAAACTAAGAGTAACCATTTGAGTGTCAAACAAACTGAATTCTCTATATTGCACTAGAGTGAATAGTATTGGCCCTGATAATACTGCAAGACCTAACATAGCAGGAATAGAAATGAGTAAAGACACTTTTAATGCCCATTGCATGGTTTGATCAAATTCCTGATGTTGCTTGGATACATATTGTTTTGACAACATAGGAAGAATAACAGTCGCGGTAGCAATTCCAAACAGAGCGATCGGTAGCTCAACAAAACGATCAGACATATACAACCAACTAATACTTCCAGCAATAAGATATGAAGCGATAATAGTGTTGATTAGTAAATTGATCTGTACGATAGAACTCCCAAACATGGCTGGTAGCATTAACTTTAGGATTCTATCAACACCTTGTTTGGCTCCTGATAGCTTCGGCACGGGTAATGAATGGGCCTTTAGTAGGTAAGGGATCTGGAATAATAATTGTGCAATACCTGCAATGAACACTCCCCAAGCAAGAGCTGTCACAGGGTTTTCCATTTTTGGGGATAACCATATTGCTGCACCAATCAGTGATAGATTGAGTAAAACCGGGGTTAGTGCGGGCACCGCAAATTTTTGTCGAATATTTAGAATACTGCCAGATAAGGCAGTCAGCGAAATAAACAAAAGGTAGGGGAAGGTGATTTTGAGCATATCACTGGCCAACAATTGTTGTGCCGGATCATCAAAACCTGGTGCAAAAATGTGTATAAGCCAGGGTGAGGCGAGAACCCCTAGTGTAGTGATAATCAGTAAAATGATCGATAACAAGCCAGTAACATGATCGATTAAGCGTCTAAAATCATTTTCGCTATCATGTAGATGTGCCGTCATTACTGGTACAAATGCTTGGGAGAAAGCCCCCTCTGCAAAAAGCCGGCGTAAAAAATTTGGGATGCGAAAAGCCACAAAAAATGCGTCTGTGCCAGCGTTAGCTCCAAAAACAATAAATATAATGGCATCGCGAGCATAGCCAAATATGCGCGAGACAAATGTAGCGCCACCAACAGTTAAGGTGGATTTAACAGGTTTTTTGCTCACTTAGAGATAATTTGCAGATAGTTGATTGATTTGTAAAGAAAAACTCTAACCTATTAGAGTTGTATTTGCATCACCAGCAAAACGGTGGCCGTTTATACGTGGTGGTCATACAACAAATTACAGAATAATCCTGTTTTGATATCAATTGATAGCGCTTTATATGGGTATTCTGTTGACATTTTATGGTGAAAAACGCATAGTTCGACGCCCAAAAACACAAAGCTTAGATTTAAAAGGACAGATTTTGGCAAATATAGCTTCAGCTCGTAAAAGAGCACGTACCGCAGAGAAATCTAGACAACGCAATGTTGCAATGAGATCAAAACTTCGCACATTTATTAAGAGTGTTGTGAAAGCTATCGACGCGGGTAATAAAGAAGAAGCTCAGCAGCTCTACACTGCTTCAGTTCCTGTGATTGACTCATCTGCACGTAAAGGTATTATTCATACCAACAAAGCAGCGAGACATAAGCAACGTTTAAATTCGCGCATCCGCGCAATGTAATATCTTTTTTGCTGGTCATGTAAGCACAGCTTAAAGGACCGCTAAATTATCCCGGTTAATTAATTCTGGTTCGTCAATATAACCCAATGTTGACTCAATATCGGACGTCGATTTACCTAAAATCTTATTAGTTTCATCAGAATTGTAGTTAATTAAACCACGGGCAATTTCATTACCCTGCTCATCATTACATGCGACTAAGTCGCCACGCTTAAATACACCCTGAACAGACTTTACCCCTATAGGTAGCAGACTAGCACCGCCAGACCTAATTACATTGCTCGCTCCAGCATCAAGCTGTATTTTGCCTACTACTTGCAATTGATTAGCTATCCATTGTTTGCGTGCAGTTAATGGTTCTATAGTTGGCATAATCGTGGTTCCAGTATATTTACCACTAGCCACAGCAAGTAGAGCATTGGACTGTTTCCCAGAAGTGATAATCGTCGAAGTTCCTGAGCGTTCAGCTCTTCTGGCCGCTGAAACTTTAGTCAACATACCTCCTTGACCTAATGCATGATGGGAAGGGCCAGCAACAATATCTAAAACTCTATCATTAGTAGCGCAGGATTCGATCAATTTTGCATCTTTAAATTCATTTGGATTTTTATCAAATATACCAGCCTGATCAGTAAGAATAATTAATTGATCAGCACTAATGAGATTGGCGACTAATGCCGCCAGGTTATCATTATCACCAAAACGAATTTCATCAGTCGCGACTGTATCGTTTTCATTAACGACAGGTATTACGCCCAATTCTAGTAATGTCGTTAGAGTGGAACGGGCGTTAATATATCGCTGTCGATCACGTAAATCTTCATGGGTAAGTAGCACTTGTGCACTGTGTAAATCATGGTGTTGTAGAAACTGCTCGTATGCTTGAACTAATCCCATTTGACCAATGGCGGCTGCGGCCTGCAGTTCATGTAAAGTGCGCGGGCGTTGCTTCCATCCCAATCGTGCCATGCCTTCTGCTACAGCTCCGGAAGATACTAAAATCAGCTCGTAACCTTGATTGCGTAGCTCAGCAAATTCTTTCATCCATGCTTTGATGAAGGATAAATTTAGACCTTGGCCGTCATCTGTGATGAGAGAACTACCTATTTTTACTACCCAACGCTTGGATTGCTGAGTACTTATATTGTCACTGTTCATGTTCACTTTCTTGTTCTATTAAATAACCAAGAATATCTTTACATAATTGATCCAAGCCTACCCTAGTAACGGTAGAAATGGCATATACGGGGCCATTCCAGCTAATTTCATCACATACATGCTTCATGGTGTCTTGTAACTCTTCTTCCGTCAGTAGATCGATTTTATTAAATACTAACCAACGGTCTTTATTTGAAACGGCGTCACTATATTCTTGTAACTCTTTTTCTATTGTAATGAATTGAGAGATTGGATCTTCACCTTTGCCACGTTCAGATAAATCGATCATATGCGCGAGTACACGACAACGCGATAAGTGCTTTAAAAATTGAATACCTAAGCCATGGCCTTCAGCAGCACCTTCAATGAGACCGGGTAAATCAGCCATGACAAAGCTTTGCAGCGGACCCACTCGTACAACTCCTAAGTTAGGATGCAGAGTGGTAAATGGGTAATCTGCAATTTTAGGTCGTGCATCAGATACTGCGGTGATTAATGATGACTTGCCAACACTTGGTAATCCAAGAAGACCTACATCAGCCAGTAGTTTTAACTCTAGACGTAATTCACGAATATCACCTTCGCTACCGTTAGTTGTTTTGCGAGGCGCACGATTGGTAGAGCTTTTAAAGCGTTGATTGCCTAAGCCATGAAAACCGCCTTTTGCAACTAATAATGTTTGGCCATCGATGGTTAAGTCACCAATACATTCATCAGTATTATTGTCATACACCTCTGTGCCGACAGGCACATCAATATATAGGTCCTCACCTGATCGACCTGTACAGTTGCTACCACCACCATGTGCTCCGCGTTGGGCTTTAAAGCTTCTTGTGTAGCGGAAATCAGCAAGGGTGTTGATGCCTTCTTTAGTACGCAGATAAACACAGCCGCCATCACCACCATCACCGCCATCAGGTCCTCCTTTGGCAACAAATCGCTCACGACGAAAACTTAGGCAGCCATTTCCGCCGTTTCCTCCGTATACTGTGATAGTTGCTTCGTCGACGAACTTCATATGATTGGCCTGTCTTTGTTACTTCTGGTGATTACGCTGGGCAAAAAAAAACCCCGAATTTCGGGGCTTTTCAAATTGAAAGTAAATTGTCTTTTATGCGCTTACTACGCTGACATACTTCCTATTCTTAGGTCCCTTAACTTCAAATTTCACTACACCCGGTGTCTTAGCAAAAATTGTGTAATCTTTACCTAAACCGACATTTTGTCCTGGGTGAAACTTAGTTCCGCGTTGACGCAAGATGATATTTCCAGGGACTACCTCTTGACCACCAAAACATTTAACTCCAAGTCGTTTCGATTCCGAATCACGACCGTTTCTGGTACTACCACCTGCTTTCTTATGTGCCATTGCGATTAATTCCGTTTTTACTTGCTAATTTCTTTGATAACTAATTCTGTGTAGGATTGTCTGTGCCCCATTTGCTTGCGATGGTGCTTACGACGCTTGAATTTGATGATCTCAACTTTGTCGGCACGACCATGAGCACGCACTTCAGCACTAACTTTTCCACCTGCGATATAAGGAGCACCAATATTTACGTCATCACCAGAACCCATCATAAGGACTTGGTCAAAGTCGACGCTACCGCCTTCTTCTACATCTAATTTTTCGACGCGAAGGACATCACCTTGCTCGACTCGATATTGTTTTCCGCCTGTGGCGATAACTGCATACATAATATTATTGTTCGTGTATCTTTGTGAAAAAGAGCGCGGCATTCTAACGACTATGGTCTGGCAGGTCAATCGCCTTGCCTACTAGTCTATGACCGTTCATTATTATGATTATAGACTAAATATACACTCAGTGATGCAAGGAAGGTATCGCTCTATGCGCATATTTAATAATATGTACAGCGCTTCATAGCGAGCCATATCTAGCGAAACCTCATAAATTCAGATGCAACTCAATGAAATACAGGCACTTGTTGCCAAAGACATGGATGGCGTTAACGCCAGTATTAGAGCCCAGCTACATTCAGATGTAGTGCTTATAGAGCAAATGGGTGAATACATCGTCAATAGTGGGGGTAAAAGGCTGCGTCCAGTCATAGCGGTATTGGCGGCTAGAGCTTGTGGCTATGATGGGGATAAACATTATCTGACCGCCGCCATTATTGAGTTTATCCATACTGCTACATTGCTCCATGATGATGTGGTTGATTCCTCTGAATTACGCCGCGGTAAAGAAACCGCAAATTCTATTTGGGGAAATGAAGCCAGCGTGTTGGTGGGGGACTTTATTTTCTCACGCGCTTTCGAAATGATGGTCCAAGTAGGTGATATGCGTGTCATGGATATTCTCTCAACAACATCTAATACCATTGCCGAAGGTGAAGTATTGCAATTAATGAATTGCAATGAACCTGAGACAACAGAAGAACAATATATGCAGGTTATTAAATGTAAGACGGCAAGATTATTTGGGGCTGCAGCTCAAATCGGTGCTTTGCTGGCTGGTAGATCTCTACAAGAAGAACAATCATTGGAAGATTACGGTAACCATTTAGGGACTGCATTCCAGTTAATAGATGATGTATTAGATTATCGAGCTGATAGTGCGACCATGGGTAAAAATGTAGGAGATGATTTAGCAGAGGGCAAGCCTACGTTGCCAATTATTCATGCATTAAAAAATGCATCAGAGGAGCATGCGAAGCAGCTTGCTAAAATTATTCAGAATGGTGATCGTAATAGTTTGGGCTTTGTCATGAGTGTCATTAGACAAACTAAAGCGTTGGAATATACCGAGGATGTTGCATTGAAGGAAGCTGAAAAAGCAAAGCAAGCATTGAATTGGCTGCCAAATACTGAATATAAAAATGCATTAAATAGCTTGGCAGAATTTTCTGTTTCTAGGCTGTATTAATTGCGGGCAGGTTTAATTTTCTAAACACATTTTGAAGATATGGCAATCAAACTTTACAACACACTGTCTAAACAAAAGCAGGTATTCGAACCACTAAATCCTGACTGTGTAACTATGTATGTATGTGGGCCTACTGTATACAGCTATGCACATATCGGTAATGCGCGCCCTGCAGTTGTGTTCGATGTGTTAGTTAAGTTACTCCGCAAGCAATATAAAAAAGTAATTTATGCTAGAAACTTAACGGATGTTGACGACAAGATTAATGCCGCAGCAAATGAGCAAGGTGTAGAAATAGATGTTGTTACCAATAAATTTACCAATATCTACCATCAAGATATGGGCTCGCTTGGCGTTGATATGCCTGATATTGAGCCACGTGCAACAGATCACATCGGTCAAATTATCTCTATGATTGAAGGCTTAATAAATAAAGGTTTTGCATACGAAGCAGAACAACACGTAATGTTTAATGTGCCTGCATATAAAGCTTACGGTGAACTTTCAGGGCGTAATCGCGAGGACATGATTGCAGGCGCTCGTGTTGAGGTTGCGCCATACAAAAAAGATCCTGCAGATTTTGTATTATGGAAACCTTCAACACCAGACCAACCCTCTTGGCAAAGTCCTTGGGGCGCTGGCCGACCAGGTTGGCATATTGAGTGTTCAGCGATGATTGAAAAGCATCTGGGTAATACCATTGATATTCACGGTGGCGGACAAGATTTAATTTTCCCACATCATGAAAATGAAATTGCCCAAAGTACATGTGCACACGACCATCAAGTATTTTGTCGCTACTGGATTCATAATGGTTTTGTTAATGTTAATTACGAAAAGATGTCTAAGTCTATTGGCAATGTATTGCTGGTCCATGATCTTTTAAAGAATGCTCCTGGTGAGGCGGTACGTTACGCATTGCTTAGTACACATTATAGAAGTCCGCTTGATTGGACAGATGAGTTGCTAACTTCATCAAAGAAATGTTTAGATCGTCTTTATGGTGCGCTGGAAGAGTTGGCTAGTATTGAGGCAACAACACCGGCAAAGGAATTAACAGACAAATTTTATAATGCTGTTAAAGAAGATTTAAATACACCGTTAGCATTTAGTGAATTACATGCATTGGCGAAGCTTGCTAACAATGCTAGCGACGACCAGCAACGCGCTGAACTAAAAGGTGCGATGCTTGAATGTGGCCAGTTGCTTGGTTTATTACAGCAACAGCCAAGCGCATGGTTTGGTGTCGGCAGTAGTGATCTTGATGAGGTGATGATAGACGGTCTAATTACACAGCGTAATCAAGCGCGCAGCGAAAAAGACTTTGCTAGTGCTGACCGCATACGTGACCAGCTAGCTGAGATGGGAATTGAGATACTTGATCGGCCTGAAGGGACGAGTTGGCGTAAAATATAGATTGGTCTGTGACAATTTAGTCCATTTGCATGAAATCAATCATAATTTATTGGGTCTATGTAAGTTTTACAGCTTGCGTTTGTTGCAAGTAGAATAGCCACATAATTAGGCCATATCACACCTTATGTATTTAGAGTATTTCGGATTAACTGAAAAGCCTTTTCAGATCACGCCTGACCCGCGTTTTCTATACTTGAGTAGACGCCATCGGGATGGGTTTGCGCATTTACTCTATGGTGCAGATGAAGCGGGTGGTTTCGTACTACTTACAGGAGAAGTGGGTACCGGTAAAACGACCTTATGCCGCAGTGCATTAGAAAGTATTACTGATAATGTGCGTATCGCATTGATTCTCAACCCTAAACAGTCTCCGGTTGAGCTTGTGGCATCCATTTGCGATGAGCTACAGGTGAGTTATCCAAAAAATGTCTCAAGTATTAAAGCGTTGATTGATCGCTTAAATTTATACTTATTAAAAGCATATGGTCAGGGACAACGTATTGTTGTAGTAATAGACGAAGCGCAAAACTTAACTTCAGAGGTCTTGGAGCAAGTCCGCTTGTTGACTAACCTTGAAGTATCAACTCAAAAACTATTACAAATAATTTTAATTGGTCAGCCAGAATTGCAGACCATGCTTGATATGCCAGAGTTAAGACAACTATCCCAGCGCATTACAGCACGATTTCACTTAACACCACTTACAAGAGAAGAAACGGGCGAGTACATTACACATCGATTAAAAATTGCAGGTGTCACAAGGGAGGTGTTTACCAAATCAGCCGTAAGTGAAATTTACAAGTTGTCGCGCGGCATTCCAAGGTTGGTGAATACTTTATGCGAGCGTGCATTAATTGGTGCTTATGGCGCAAATCTGCCATTAATTAAAAAAGACATTGTAAGTAATGCCGCAACAGAGGTGTTGGGGAAATCAACATCTCATAGAAAATTGTCTTTGAGTTGGCCGGTAATAGGTGGGGTTTCAGTTGCATTATTAGCAATTGCAATTGGCCTATGGAGTTTAATATTGCCAGATAAGCCACCTCTTAATAATGCGCAAGCTAATGTTGAAGCAGAAATAATAGATAAAAAATTATCTAGTCCAGTTGCCGAGGTTGCTCCAGTAGCAACAGCAATAGTTGAGCCCGAACCAGTTATGCGCAAACAGGATTTTCCTGTGCAGTCTAAGTTTGCAAGTCTATTGCTAAGCCAATCAGGTAATGCAGATACTTTTTCAGCGTTCACAAATTTATTTGCACTGTGGCAGAGAGATTATTCTGCATACACAGGTGATACAGCATGTACGCGCGCAATAAAAGCAGGCATGCGTTGTATATTTGGACGAGGAGTGATTGCGGATATTATTCAATATAACCGCCCCGCAGTATTAGAATTGAAGAATGCAAATCAAAAAATAATATTTGTCTTGTTGTATAAGGCTAATGGGAATAATCTTAGTATTAAAATTAATGACAAAGAAGTTGATGTTAGAGCAGAAGAATTACAGCAAACATGGTCGGGCAATTACATTGTTTTATGGAAGCCACCATTCCCAGATAATGAATCTTTGGCAGAAGGTTTTGTAGGACCTGATGTTTTATGGTTGCGTCATCAGCTAGATGGTATAGAGGGTAAGCAACAAGCTGAATATTCTGCCGATAACTTGAAATTCAATTCAGAATTGGCTGAGCGTGTTACACAATTTCAAGCTAGTAGAGGGCTTAAAGCAGATGGTATTGTTGGCCGAGAAACGTTTATTGAATTAATTAATGTTAGCGGCACTAGCGTTGTTCCTAAGTTAAAGCCAACAAATAAAGGGTAACGATAATGTCAATGATATTAGATGCGTTGTCCCGAGCTGAAAAAGAACGTCAGTCAGAAAACGCTGTTGGTATAGATACGGCTCGATATGCCACTAGTTCTACTATAAAAGAAGATCGATTTAAAAAGTGGGTACTTATAGCCTTGGCTGCAAATTTTGCGCTAATCATTTTTTTGTCTATAGGGTATATCTGGAAAACTTATCTGCATAAAGAGCCGTCGAAAATTAGTTTACAAAATAAAGAAGAAGCTTCTGAGCCTGTCGTTAATAATCAAGAGGAATTAGTGGTAGTCATTGATGAACCAAGCCAACTGTTAGCGCCTCAATCAATAGAGCTTTCTAATGATGCTAACAAAACGCTGCCAGCATCTTCATTGCTTGATGAGGCAAAAGTAACGAAAAGTGAAGTTGTAAAAAAATCAAGCAAAAAAACAATTAAAAAGATTGTTAAGAAGACACCGCCAGTTCAATATTCAAGTAAACCGTTATCAGCACCTATAGAATTAAGCAAACCAACAGTAGCTTCTGTCACTGCTGCGGTAGAGAAGCAAAATACAACAACCTCTAACACTGACTATGTAAAATTAACGGATATCCCAGTTAGTCAACGAGCTCAATTAAGTCAATATGAAGTCAATGTGCATGTATACGATGACAGTGGCAAATCAAGCTTTGTGCTAATTAATATGGTTAAGTATAGACAAGGAGATAAATTACCTGGTGGCCAGTCGTATATATCAGCCATTGTGCCTGAGGGTGTTGTCGTAAATTATGGTAGCGGAAAAGTATTATTAGAACGTAACCAATAAAAAACAATCATTTGGATAAGGAATGTTCGATGAAAATAATGGGGGTGTGTGATTACACTCAGCGATGAAAGCGAACCAGAAATAATTGCAGCGCTAGATTTAGGCTCAAACAGTTTTCATATGGTGGTAGCAACAAACCATCATGGTCGATTCAAGATTGTAGATCGTCTACGCGAAATGGTGCGCCTGAGTGCGGGTTTAAATTCCTCACGTGAGTTAGATAAAGAAGCCATGCAGCGGGCCGTTGCATGTTTAGAAAGATTTGGCCAAAGACTGCGAGATATGCATGCGGATTCCGTCAGAGCTATCGGTACAAATGCACTTCGCCAGGCAAAAAATTCCCGTAAGTTTTTAAAAGCTGCTCAAACTGCACTGGGGCATCCCATTGAAGTTATATCCGGGATAGAAGAAGCGCGGCTTATCTATCAAGGAACAACGTATGCGATCTCTCGGCCGAATGATCGACGTATTGTCGTGGACATAGGAGGCGGCAGTACAGAAATTATAGTAGGTGAAGGAATACACCCTTTAAGAATGGAAAGTTTATTTATGGGATGTGTGTCCATGAGTGAGCAATACTTCCCAAACGCTAAAGTGACACGCAAAAATTTTGACCAAGCATTTATGTCAGCTAAATTACAGCTGCGCCCAATAGTCAGTTCGTATAAGAGGATTGGCTGGGATTTAGAGGTTGGAACATCAGGGACTATAAAAGCGATTAGTGAAATTGCTAGCAGTCAGCTTGAAACAGGTAATGAAATATCGTTGGAATCATTATTTAAAGTGCGAGATTTATTACTTGCTAAGGAATTAGATCTATCTAATGTAAAAAAAGAACGTTTACCAGTATTTCCTGGTGGTCTGGCAATCTTGCTAGCAATATTCGATAGTCTTGATCTTAATCAAATGAATTTTTCTGACGGTGCATTACGTGAAGGAATATTGTTTGATTTACTAGGCCGGCTTCGTTTGGAGCACGAAGATGTACGTGCTGATACAGTTCGAGGTTTTGAACACCGATACCACGTTGATTTTGACCAAGCTAATAGAACTGAACTTAGTGCATGTATGTTGTTGAATAAAGTCAAAAAGGCATGGGGACTGACCAGTGCTGAGCATGAAAATCAGTTGAGATGGGCAGCTCGACTACACGAAGTGGGTTTGGATATTGCCCATTCAGGATACCATCGCCATGGTGCGTATTTATTACAACATTCGGACATGCCTGGATTTGCAAGTAGTGAACAACAAGTATTAGCGTGTTTAGTTGGTTGTCATCGCAGGAAGATTCGAGCGGATGTGTTTGATCTTTTGCAAAGTGATGAAGGCAGTTTAGTGAAAAGCTTGATTGTCTTGCTAAGGCTAGCAGTATTACTTAATCGTGATCGAGTAGATAATGAATTTCCTATTAAGGCAATTACTGCTAAGAAATCTGAGATAAGACTGGCGTTTGATAAAGGCTGGATAGATCAATCGCCTTTAACTCAAATTGATTTGCAACAGGAACGCGAGTATTTAAAGGCAATTGATATTAAACTTTCATTTTAGAATATTTTTTCAACAACTCTAACTGAGCAGTAATTTTTTTATCTTTGTTGCCGACATTTTTCATGATGTAGTCTCCGTTCGCTTGAAGAATCCAGGCATTTTGATTGTCTTTGATTAATAGTTCTAACTCAGAAAGTACACGCTTTTTAATTGCACGATCCTCTATGGGCCAGGCGGTTTCTACACGACGGAAAAAATTTCTATCCATCCAATCAGCACTAGAACAATATAGTTTAGAACGGCCGCCATTGTAAAAATAAAATACACGAGAATGCTCGAGGAATCTTCCCACTATTGAACGGACCTCAATATTTTCTGATATATCTTTAACGCCAGGTCTTAAGCAGCATGGTCCGCGAACAATTAGTTTAATCTCTACACCGGCAATAGAAGCACGATAAAGCGCTTGTATCAGTTGTGGTTCTATTAAAGAGTTTACACGAGCAATAATTTTTGCTTTACGGTTTTGTAATGCACGTTTAGTTTCTTTTTCAATGTATTCAATAATTGTTTTATATAAAGTAAATGGAGCTTGTAATACATTATTTAATCTGGGAATTTTTGTGAAACTAGTGAGTTGTAAGAATATTTCATGTAAATCAGTTGTTATTTCAGGGTTGCATGTGAACATGCCGTAATCGGTATATAGCTTAGCAGTAGACTGGTGGTAATTACCTGTACCAAGGTGAGCATACCGGACTAGTTTATTATTCTCACGGCGTATCACTAAAATCATTTTGGCGTGAGTTTTTATTCCAACAATCCCATAAACAACATGCGCACCTGCTTTTTGCAAACGGTTAGCTAAAGCAATATTGGCAGCCTCATCAAATCTGGCCATTAACTCAATGACAACTGTTACTTCCTTCCCTGAGGTGGCAGCCATAACCAATGCGTCGACTATGCGAGACTTGGCACCAGTTCTATAAAGAGTTTGTTTGATGGCGAGTACTTTAGGGTCTATAGCCGCCTGGTGAATAAAATTAAGAACAGGCGTGAAAGATTGATAAGGGTGATGCATCAACACATCTTGTTGTGAAATTACTTTGAATAAATTTGAATCTGACGTAATTGGATCAGGCAGTAAAGGTTTGAAACTATCATATTTCAAATCAGGGCGATCAATTAAGTCATAGGTGTTTAATAGCCTATTTAAATTAACAGGGCCATTAACTTTATATAAATCAATTTCATCTAAGTCGAATTTCTGTAGTAGATACTCTATTAGATGATCAGGGGTATTTTTATAGGTTTCTAATCTAGCTGCTGCGCCATAACGACGTGATGCGAGTTCACCTTCTAGAGCAAGCGGTAAATCATCAATTTCGTCATCAACATATAAGTCGCTATTTCGTGTAACGCGAAATTGATAGCAACCGTGGACCTGTAAACCCTCAAATAAGTCATGAACAAATTCGTGAATCACTGAGGACAAGAAAACGAAATTGACTGATTCATCATTATCATCGCTGGGGAGTTGAATCAATCGGGGCAACGACCTTGGTGCTTGAACAACAGCAAGATGACCGCTTCGGCCAAATGCATCTGAGCCGCCAACTTCTACAATAAAATTTAAACTTTTGTTTAAAATTCGTGGAAATGGGTGTCCTGGGTCGATGCCCATAGGGCTTAATACTGGCTCAACCTGTTCTGTAAAATATTGCTGAATCCAATCTCGTTGAGATCGAGACCATTTTTCGCGTGCAATAAAATGAACATCTTCATTGGCTAGCGCAGGTAATATTACCTCGTTGAAAACGCGATATTGTTCTTCAATTAATATACTGGCGGATTCATGTACTTCTTTTAATATCTGCCTAGCTGGTTTTTGATCTGCAGAGGTGTATCCGGTGGAAAATTCAATATGCTGTTTAATGCCTAGTACTCTAATTTCAAAAAACTCATCTAGGTTAGAGCACGATATACAAAGGAATTTTAAGCGTTCTAATAACGGTGTGTTGGTATTTTTTGCCTGCTCTAATACTCGCTCATTAAATTTGAGCTGACTGATTTCTCGATTTATAAATAGTTCGGGGCGACTGACATCAATCGCATTGATATTTTCTTCTTTATTAGCCGGCATTAGATTTTAAGTGAAATGACCTCTTGGTAGAATCTTAACATCTTATCAGCAAGTGTTCTCGAGTCCCATTGCTTTGCGTAATTCACAGCTGCTAAATTTATTTTTTCATAAGCTTGTTTATTCTCTAGTAATGAGACTATTTTGCCGCAAAAGTCGTCTATCTCGCCGGTTGTTATAATTGCGCCTGGGCAATCAACAAGAATATCTTTAGTGCCCATGGCGGCAACAGAAATTACAGGTGTTCCCGCTGCCATTGATTCCAATAGCACAAGCCCCTGTGTTTCGGTAGTAGAACTAAAGACAAAAATATCAGCGCTATGGTAACAGTCAATTAACTCACTATCTCTATCTAAGTAGCCAACAAACACTGTATTATCTTCAAGCCCTAAACTTTTAGCTTGCTGCATATATGCGTTTTTTGCAGGCCCTTCGCCTGCGATTATTAGCATGATTTCAGGGAAGTGTTGTTTTACTTTTTTTAATACCTCTAGTAACAAGCCGATATTTTTTTCAAATGCAACACGACTGACATTAAGAAGTGTTGGTTTATTGTTAGGAATATTAAATGAGGTTTTAAATTTATTACCATCACCGTATTCAAACTTTTTGCTCTTAATTCCGGTAGGAATAATCTTAATATTATTATTAACACCATAATCTTTTAATAGCTCAACGATAATTGATGATGGAGCAATAACACCATGAGCTTGATTGCATTGGCTGGATGAAAACCGGCGAGCAAAATATTTCAGAATCGATTTGGGGACTACTGGAATGTAGTGATAAAGATACTCTTCAAATAAAGTATGGTAAGTAATTACGCATGGAATTCTTAATGCTTTGGCAATCCTTATCCCAGAGTAATGTGCAACAAAAGGAGTTTGTATATGTACAATGTCAAAGTTATATGCATCTAGCTTTGGAATCAGACGTCTTATTTCTCCGGACTTCATCATCCTATCTTCCGGGTCATAGGGAATGCTGCGAGATGCTATCCTGATTAATGAATCGTCTTGATGGTCGTTTCCAGTATACTCTGGTGCAATCAAAGTCACTTTGTGTCCAGCTTTCTCAAATTCAGTCTTGAAAGTTTGTATTGAAGTTGAAACCCCGTTGATTCTGGGGAAGTAAACATCCGATATTATTAAAATATTCATGTCATTTTATTAATATAAAGCATGGTTAATTCATGCAATTAGAGTGACGGCTTGTTTATTTTGAAGTGGGCTAAAGTGAGATTGTTAATGAACTGTAGGGTTGCCTGTTCCCAGGTGTACTCTAAGGCTTGAGAAATGCAGTCCTGAGGATTTAGCTTCAGCGCTTGAAGCGCAGCCCTATTTAAGTCTTCATCCAAGATGCCTGTTACGCCTTTACGAACAACATCACGTGGTCCAGTAACAGGATAGGCTGCGACAGGAAGGCCACATGCCATAGCTTCTAACATTACTACACCAAATGTATCAGTCAGGCTTGGAAATACAAAAACATCACCACTGGCAATATACGAGGCCAGCTCTTCACCAAATTTATAACCTTCAAATTTAACGTCCGGATATTTTCCACATAGCTCATCTGTGGCGGGACCATCGCCAATTACTACTTTAGTGCCGGGCAAGTCTAGTGACAAAAAGGCTTCAATGTTTTTTTCTACAGCAACACGACCTACGTAAATCCAAATAGGGCGCGGATAATCTAAATAGTCTTTATTTCTTGGTTTAAAAATTTCGGTATCTACACCACGCGTCCATAGAGAAATATTTTTGAATCCTCTGTCTTGTAAAATTTTTCGTTGGTGTGGTGTACCTACCATTGTACGTGTTGCCTTGCTATGGAAACGGCGGAAAAACATATAAGAGATACTTAATGGAATCGGGAATCTCTCCCTAATATATTCAGGGAACTGAGTATGGTATGAGGTAGTAAAGGCCAGTTTATTTTTAATGCAGTATTTTCTAGCAGCTTGTCCCAGTGGGCCCTCTGTCGAGATATGGATATGAGTTGGTTGGAACTCCGAGATTTGTTTTTTCACATACTTAGTTGCACCTAATGCTAAACGAATTTCAGGATAGGTAGGGCAAGGAATAGTTTTGCATTCACTTGGATTAATTACATGAACTTGATGGCCTAATTTTATAACTGTGTCACGAGTTTTACCCAGGGTCGTTACTACGCCATTCACTTGTGGTTTCCAAGCATCGGTGACTATTACTAGGCGGATAGGACTGCCTGCTGATATCGTCATAGTAGCTATGTTGTATGAGTTTTAAGGATTAGTGCAAATATTTACACTATAGTAAGTTTACTATTAAGCAACGTTTAGACTATCAGCTTCCAAGTTGCTTTTGCTAAGTAAAGACTTTTTATATTCCTCACTCCAATAGATAAGTTCTAAACTGCCATCATTATGCTCTATCATACTAGAACAACTTTCTACCCAGTCTCCATCATTGCAATATAGCACTGAATTGATGTGACGAACTTCGGCGTGATGTATGTGTCCACAAACCACCCCATCAACTTTCCTTTCATTAGCTAGGTGAGCTAGTGCAGTCTCAAAACTACCAATGTAGTTAACAGCATTTTTTACTTTAAGCTTTAGATACTTAGCTAATGACCAGTAATTACGTTTGAATAGTTTGCGAAAAATATTTACGTATTGATTGAGCTGCAATAAAATGTCATAGGCCCAACTGCCAAGTTTTGCAATCATTTGGCTGTGTTTAACAATCGTATCAAATTCATCACCATGCAGAATTAATAGCTTTTTACCATCCGCCGTAATGTGTTCGTAATCTAAGTGTATTTCTACATTTCCAAATGAGTAGCCTGCATATTCGCGCATGGCTTCATCATGATTTCCAGGAACGTAAATAACTTTCGTTCCGTGTTTAGCCTTGCCTAGAATGGAGCGTACAACGTTGGTGTGTTGTTGGGGCCAGTAAGAAGATTTCTGAAGACTCCAAAAATCGACAATATCACCGACTAAATATAAATATTCGGTTTCTACACTATGTAGAAAATCGAGTAAGTTTTCTGCCTGACATCCACGAAATCCCAAGTGAACGTCTGAAATCCAAACACTTCTAACACGAAGTAATGTCGCTGTACTCAAATTAAAGTCCGTTTTTTACTGGTTACTTAGTGATTACCCATGAAAATATAATGATTTGGTTACAAGCTTATTAAATATTTGTGAACTATTTATTAAAAATGACCAATAACCCGATGAAAATACTAATAATGTAATAATAAATTCATCTACATATTGCAGAGTTAACACAACAGTAAATTACGATATAGCTCAACTAATTTAAAGGTTAACGGAAGTCATTGTTATGTCTCAGACAAGAATGAGTGATTTTTTCCAAAGAGCAGACCATTTAGAGATGCGTCTATGCATGTTGCTGAACAATAGTAGTCAGCGTGCTTATATAAGACTATTTTTTCGTGCAATAAGTCGACTAGGCAATGGTGTGTTCTGGTACACGTTAGCCGCATTCTTGCCATATCTTCACAGCTCACAGGGCTTTTCTGAGGCTACTCATATATTAATTACTGCATTATTAGTGCTGGCATTGTACAAACTTCTAAAAACAAAATTAGTGCGTGAACGTCCGTTTATTAGTTTTGAAAACATACAACAAGCAGGCCCAGCTCTTGATCGTTACAGCTTTCCTTCCGGACACACCATGCATGCTTTCTCATTTGCTATTTTATTTAGTTACTACTTGCCGGAGCTTACTTCATTAGTGTGGGGTTTCGCTGGCTTAGTGGCTATTTCTCGAGTCATCCTCGGCTTGCATTACCCTACTGATGTTGCCGCAGGTGCCTTGCTTGGTACTGCAGTGGCGCTATTAAGCTTGCTTGTTATAACAATATAGTTTTATTGCATTCCATAAACTTGCAGAAGCGCTAATTACATAAAACCCTCATAAGAAATAATCAGTTATTTAAATCAGAGGTTTAAATAAACTGATAATCTGACAGAATTGTCACGAAACTGTCATCTAAGTGAAATAATATCCGCCCCTTCTAAACCTATAAGTCGATGTAATAAGGCGCTTTGCCTAATGACTTAACCAGTAAAACTTTTTAATAACTAGAGAGTTAAATATGAATTTAAAATATATTCGTGCTGTTTATATTACGGCACTCATAGCATCTTCTGTGGCATTGACAAGCCCAGCTTATGCTTCAAATGACGCAATGCTTGAATTGCTTAAGGTACTTCGTGATAACGGAACTATCAGCGAAGAAGCATTCAGCTTGCTTAAAAATTCTGCACAAGCTGATGCGGAAAGAACAGATGCAAAAATAGAAGAAACTGCCGAAGAGAAGCTAGCATCTGTTAATAAAATTTCTGACAAGCTCAAATGGGCTGAAAAGATTAAATTAAAAGGTGATTTGCGTTTACGTAGACAGTATGAAGAAGCGGATCCAGAGGTTGGTGAGAAACAGAGTCGAGAGCGTTATCGCTATCGCTTACGTTTAGGTGCTGAAGCAAAGGTGACTGACGATGTTAATGTAGGTTTAGGATTTGCTAGTGGTGGTGACGATGCACGATCAACTAATGAAACGCTTGATGATGGTTTTTCTACTAAGGACGCACGCCTGGATTACGCATTTGCAGAATGGAAACCTGCTGATTGGGTTAGTGTTGTGGGTGGTAAGTTCAAACGTAAAGCATATTTATGGGCGCCAACAGACCTTTTATGGGACGGTGATATAAACCCTGAAGGAGTATCGGTGCATTTACAAACTGATAACTCACTGGGAACTGCTTACGGAAATGCAGGACACTGGATTCTTGAAGAGTATAGTACTGACAGCGACGATCCAACGTTAACCTATGTGCAAGCTGGTCATAAGTTCAAGTCGGGCAACTTCTTTGGAAATGTTGCAGGAACCTACTATGCATTTGATGGACTTGAGGGTGAGCCTTCAATTGTCGGTAGTGGTGGCAACAATACTCTAGTTGGCGGAAATTATATGTACGACTATGATGCAATTGGCTTGTCTGCTGAATTAGGTGTAAAAGATGTCTTCATTCCTGGTAAGAACTTTTCAATATTCGCTGACTACGTTAAGAATGATGACAGCGATGAAGATAAGGGACGTGCATTTGGCTTTAAGTATGGAGATAAGAAAGTTAAAAATGCAGGCACATGGCAGTTCAAGTTCATTAGCGCTGATTTAGAGGCAGATGCGTTTCCAGACTTCTTGCCTGATTCAGATCGTTTAGGGGGGAATACTGGTGTTGAGTCTAATGAGGTTGCATTTAAATATGCAATTGCCAAAAACATCATCCTCGGGCTTGACTACTATGATTCAGAGCAGGATGCGCCTGGGTTAGATGATGATGAGGAGAAGGTTTTGCAAACAGACTTGTTATTCAAGTTCTAATCTAGCATAGGCTATAATGTTTAACAGAGGGCAGTATTTACTGCCCTTTTTTATGTTTGTATTTTATTTATCTTTGTAACAAACTTTTAATCTAAGTAATGAATAATCCTATTGCTATATAAGATTAAGGCATAATGAAGTGATTATGGATTTACAATTAAATATACAGACAACTAAGGTTCCTCCACAACGCATGAAAAAACACCGAATACTTATTGTCGAAGACGAAAAGCCAATACGCGATATGGTGTATTTTGCGCTTGATAGTGATGGATATGAAATTCTTGAAGCGGTTGATGGTAGAGAAGCAACAGAAAAGCTTGCACAGGAAGTACCAAGCTTAATTTTGATGGACTGGATGTTGCCAGATGTCACTGGGCTTGAACTTGTTAGACGAATCAAGCGAGATGAAATCACCAATCATATTCCTATAATCATGCTCACTGCAAAAACGGAAGAAAGAGATAAAATTGAAGGGCTAGATTCAGGAGCTGATGATTACATTACCAAACCATTCTCGGTTAGAGAGTTATCAGCGCGTATACGTGCAGTGCTGCGACGAATAGATGGTGAAGAAGGGGATAATAAGCTTACTTATGGCAAGTTAGTACTTGACCTTGATGCTCATCATGTAATCATTGATGATACGCAAATAGAGGTGGGGCCTACCGAGTTCCGCTTATTAGAGTTTTTTATGACGCATCCAGATAAAGTTTACAGTCGCGCACAGTTACTGGATTTTGTATGGGGCCGCAGTAAGTTTGTTGAGGAACGCACTGTGGATGTACATATCCTCCGATTGAGAAAATTATTGAAGCCATATCACTGCCATAAAATGGTTCAAACTGTAAGAGGTTACGGTTACCGCTTCGTTGTCGAGAAATAATGCGGATAGCCACATTCTGGGTTGAATTAAGGCTAGCGTTATTAGTTTTTATCGTTAGTTTAATATTTGGCTTTTTCAGTGGACACTGGGCTTTATCAATTTCTATTGGTTTATTTGCGTTTATTATTTGGCACCTGCGTCAAATAATGTATTTACGACGCTGGTTGATGTCTGGCGCGCCTATCGATGCAGTACCAAATCTATATGGTTCAGCATATCAAATCATTACGCAAATTTGCGACATTAAAAAACGCCATGACGAAGAAGAAAAAAATTTAGAGAGTTCTCTCGCGAAGTTTGATGCTGCAACTAAAGCAATGCCAGATGCCATGCTGATTGTTGATCATATGCAAACTATTGAATGGGCCAACCCTGCCGCGAATACTTTATTAAATATTGATATTAACCGAGACATTGGTCAGCGTGTCGATAATATTGTACGAGACCCTAAGATAAGCAGCTACTTAAACAATCAAAATTTTGATGACCCATTAGAATTCTCTTCAGCAAATAGCTCTGAGAACGATCTCATGTTGAAAGTAGTAAGTTACGATGACGGCAACAAGCTACTCATAGTGAATGATCACGGTGACTTATTGCATTTGCAAAATGTGAGAAAAGAATTCGTTTCCAACGCATCGCATGAAATGCGCACACCATTAACTGTGATTATCGGCTATTTAGAGACATTGTTGTTGCATGAAGAAATGTCTCCCCTTACTCGTCGCGGAGTGGGTGGTGCATTAGAGCAAGCGCAACGATTAAAAGGCTTGATAGAAGACCTATTGTCTTTATCCAGACTTGAAGGGTCACCTCTGCCAATAAATCAGTCAGAAAGTATAGACATCGCCATGCTAATTCGTGAAGGCATTGAATTACTAAAATCATCAGACATATACAAAAATCAGCATTTCGATCTAGACATAAACACTAATATTCAGATTAATGGCGACTATCGTGAGTTACAAAGTGCTATACAAAATATCATTGATAATGCCGTCAAATATTCACCAGCAAATTCAATGATTGAAATTTGTTGGGATAAGGTTACTCAAGGCGGTTCATTGTTGGCGGTTACGAATGCAGGTGAGGGAATTGATGAATCCCATCTTCCAAGATTGACTGAGCGATTTTATCGCATCGATAAAGGTCGTTCACGTGATATGGGCGGCACTGGATTAGGGCTGTCTATCGTTAAACACGTGATGGAGAGACATGGGGGTAAATTAAGTGTGAGAAGACAAAAACAGCATGAAACAAACGTGGAATTGTACTTCCCCGAAGAACGTAATGTTTATGAAGAACAGCAAGTTAGCTCAAAATCTGGCATGTTGTAATACAAATGTAACAAATGAGTAATAAAGTACAGCCTCATATCAAAACACGCCGATATTTACGGCAATTCTTAGGAGAATAAATGAACTTTAAGCATATGACCGCAGCGCTAACAGCGTTGGTGGCAGTTTCCGCTAATATCGCAATCGCTGAGCCAAAAGTTGATGAAGGATTGAAAGACTACGCTGTAGCAAGTGGTGTATCAGGTAATCTATCTAGTGTGGGATCAGACACATTGGCAAACTTGATGACACTTTGGGCAGAAGACTACAAGCGTTTTTATCCTAATGTGAATATCCAAATCCAAGCTGCGGGTTCATCGACAGCACCACCAGGACTGACTGAGGGCACCTCAAATTTGGGCCCAATGAGTCGTAAAATGAAAGACAAGGAAATTGCGGCATTTGAAGAAAAATATGGCTATAAGCCAACCCCAGTACCTGTCGCAATTGACGCACTTGCTGTATTTGCCCATAAGGATAATCCAATTCAGGGTCTTTCCATTAAGCAGGTTGATGCGATTTTCTCCAGCACCCGAAAGTGTGGCGCTAAAGATACTGTGAATACATGGGGCGATCTAGGCTTGAGCGGAGAATGGGCAAGAAAAGACATTCAATTATTTGGCCGTAACTCAGTATCTGGGACCTACGGATATTTCAAAAAGAAAGCACAATGTAAAGGTGACTTTAAATCGACCGTGAATGAACAGCCTGGATCTGCATCTGTCGTGCAGTCAATTACTCAGTCATTAAACGGCATTGGCTATTCTGGGATTGGCTATATCACCACCGGTGTTCGTGCACTTCCTTTAGCTAAAGGTGGTTCTGATAAATACATCGAAGCAAGTGCAGAAACAGCTATCTCAGGTGATTATCCATTGGCTCGCTTCTTATACGTCTATATTAACAAGCACCCAAATAAAGCACTTTCTCCTTTAGAGGGTGAGTTCGTCAAAATGGTACTTTCTAAAGTAGGCCAAAAAGTGGTTGTTAAAGATGGCTATATTCCATTGCCAGCAAAAGTTGCAGAAAAGACACTCAAGTCACTAGGCATGTAGTTTATAATCAGATATAAATATCAGAGCAGTACCCGAAAGCCCTATAAGAATTTATAGGGCTTTCTTTTTATCTTAAGTTCACAATCTTCTTATATAATAGCGACTGACCTAAGACATAAGAATAATTCAGGAAATGGAAGCCAGTAATACTTCAGACCGAATAAACGAAGGCCAGCGTCGATGGAAGCTGCGTAAAGCTATCGATTTAGTGGCACGTAGAGTAGTAGAAATTGGTGGAATCAGTGTCATAGCAGCGATTGCACTCATATTTCTATTTCTACTTAGCGTGGTTTATCCATTATTTGGTCAACCCTCTATACAAGAAAGTGGTCAGTATTCAACGCCGGGTGCGAGTGATGAAACGATATATTTAGCAATAGAAGAGCAAGCCGAAATAGGATTACGTGTTAGTCAGTCTGGGAATATATTATTTTTCAATGTAGAAAATGGTCAGCCTGTATTAGAAAAACATCTGCCTATTGAGGCGGACAACAGTATTACTTCTTTTCGAGTCGTCAATGAACCTAATGGTGTGTTGGCGGTGGGTCTTCAGTCTGGTGAGGTGCTATTTTTCCAGCATAATTATGAACTAGAGTTCACTGAGACTAAGCGAATTATCCACCCGAATATTTTGTACCCTTATGGCGAAGAAGCGTTTCCAGTGGCTGATGGTCCAATATTAGATTTTGGTGTTGGCGATAATGAAGAATCTACCTCTATATTAGCGCGCACTACAAGTGGACAGGTAATTTTCCAGACATTTATAAAAGAGTCTTCATTTATTGACGAAGCTACCAGGCTAGAGTTAAGCGAAAAAGATGAGATCCTTACTGTAGATCCTATACTTGGTTTGCTAGTTGATCCTGAGCAAGAGTGGGCCTACATACTTACCAAAGACGGCAACTTGTCAGCATACGACATTCGTGAGAATAATTTTAATCTAAGAGAAAAGGTTCAGGTAACTGAAGGCGACGTACGTCCGACCATTCTAAAATTCCTAACCGGTGGAATATCGCTATTAGTAGGGGATAGCAGAGGAGTGTTGTCTCAATGGTTTCAAGTGCGTAGTGACGGTGAGTTGGAATTCCGCTTAGGTAAAATTCGTGAATCAAAAATAGGTAATTCTCCAGTGGTTTCTTTGGCGACTGAACAACTACGTAAAGGTGTCATTGCGGCAACCCAGGCAGGAAAAATAAAATTACTCTACACCACTAGTGAGCGAGATTTACTATCACTCTCCGCAAGTGATAGCGCTATTCGAACTTTAGCGGTTGCGCCACGTGCAGATATATTTCTTGCAGAAGATCGAAACAAAAACATAAAAGTATGGAATATTGATAATCACCACCCTGAGTCATCTTTTTCAGCATTATGGGGGAAGGTTTGGTATGAAGATTATGTAAAGCCAGATTACATATGGCAGTCATCATCAGCGAGTAGTGATTTCGAGCCAAAATATAGTTTAGTGCCATTAACCTTTGGTACTTTAAAAGCAGCGTTCTATGCGATGTTGTTTGCCATGCCATTAGCAATTTGTGGGGCAATATTTACAGCATATTTTATGGCGCCACGCATGCGCGCCATTGTGAAACCTTCCATTGAAATTATGGAAGCATTGCCGACTGTTATTTTAGGTTTTCTTGCCGGCTTATGGTTGGCACCCTTTGTAGAACTACACTTGCCTGGTGTATTCAGTATTTTTGTATTAATGCCCATTGGAATAATTATATTGTCATTGGTGTGGTGGAAATTGCCCGGTTCAACCAAACGATATATTCCTGAAGGTTGGCAAGCAGCCGCGCTTATTATTCCGCTAATCCTAATCGCTTTGTTATGTGTTGCAATTTCACCTTATTTAGAGCGCGTAATGTTTGATGGAAATATACGTATATGGTTGAGTGAAGAACTCGGCATTGGCTTTGATCAGCGCAACGCATTAATTATTGGTATTGCGATGGGTTTTGCAGTTATCCCTACCATCTTCTCTATTGCAGAAGATGCAATTTTCAGTGTGCCTAAACACTTAACATCAGGTTCTTTAGCCTTGGGAGCAACACCATGGCAAACATTAGTTCGTGTTGTGTTGCTATCCGCAAGTCCTGGCATCTTTTCTGCGGTAATGATCGGCTTTGGCCGTGCTGTTGGAGAAACGATGATTGTGTTAATGGCCACAGGGAATACGCCTGTGATGGACTTTAGTATCTTCCAGGGCATGCGTACATTATCTGCAAACATTGCTGTTGAACTGCCAGAATCTGAAGTGGATAGTACCCACTATAGAATTTTATTCTTAGCGGCATTTGTATTATTTATCTTTACCTTCTTTTTTAACACGGTGGCAGAAATTGTGCGTCAACGGCTAAGAAAGAAATACAGTAGTTTATAACTAATATGAATACAGAAAAACTTGGTTTCTTCAAAAGTGGTACACCATGGGTGTGGTTAAATGCAGGTGCCGTATCAATCAGCATGATTATGGTTGTGGGATTATTGATTTTAATAGCAGTAAGAGGTCTGGGTCACTTTTGGCCGAAGACAGTCTGGGAAATTGATTACCTTGATAGCGGTAATCAAGTTGTATTGCTGGGTGAGCGTGCCAAAGTTGAGACGGTGCCTGCAAAGCAACTAATCGCTTCTGGACTGCATGTTGATTTTGAAGAAGAGTTTGTTGAAAGAACGCTGCTTAAAATAGGCAACCGCGATATGTATGGAGTGGACTTCAAACTTGTTGTGAAACCGAATGAACAAGAAGTGCGAAAGCCAGTTGATGCCATTGTCTTCGAGCGGACTCAGTGGGGTAACTTTTATGGTTTTATACAGTCTCTAAGTGAAAATGGTAACACGCTAGAAATAGAAAAAAACATTCTATGGGATGAGTTACAAGATCGATTAAAACGTGTTGACCAGTTACGCGATCAAATCCATGAAATCGAAAAGTATGAAATTGGCAAGATCAACTACAAAATAGAAAAGTTACGACTGAGAGAGCGGCGTATAGAATTGAGTGGAGTAGATGATCCTAAAGCTAAGGTGGAGATCGAAACGCAGCGCAAAAAATTAGATGATGACTATGAAGTTCTCAAAAGCAAACTAGAAAAACTTTATGCTGAAATTGCGCGCGACCAAGTATTAATGACTATACAAGATGGGCGCGAGAAACTTATCAAGTTAGCTGATGTTATTAAGGCGACTAAACCTAATGCGATGAGTCTAGGGACAAAAATTGCGCATTATTTTGTTAACTTGAAGAACTTTGTAACAGATGATCCTCGCGAAGCAAATACTGAGGGAGGTATATTCCCGGCAATTTTTGGTACCGTGATGATGGTGTTGCTGATGTCTGTCATTGTGACCCCGTTTGGTGTGATTGCAGCGATTTACTTGCGTGAATATGCAAAGCAAGGGTTTGTCACACGTCTGGTAAGAATTTCTGTAAATAACTTAGCGGGTGTTCCATCGATTGTATATGGAGTATTTGGCTTAGGTTTCTTTGTCTATTTTTTAGGTGGCAACATTGATCAACTGTTCTATCCAGAAGCATTGCCATCACCCACTTTTGGTTCGGGTGGATTATTGTGGGCATCCTTAACTTTAGCGTTATTAACCGTACCCGTTGTCATTGTTGCAACAGAAGAAGGTTTAGCAAGAATCCCAAGTTCGGTTAGAGAAGGTTCGCTGGCTTTAGGCGCTACTAAAGCAGAAACGCTTTGGCGAACAGTAATTCCCATGGCAAGTCCAGCAATGATGACAGGGCTGATATTAGCCGTGGCTCGAGCTGCAGGAGAAGTCGCCCCACTAATGTTAGTCGGTGCAGTTAAGCTAGCGCCTTCTCTACCACTTGATTTAAATGCGCCATTTTTGCATCTAGAAAGGAAATTCATGCATCTAGGATTTCATATTTATGATGTTGGCTTTCAAAGTCCCAATGTTGAGGCGGCACGCCCACTAGTTTATGCAACAGCATTAATTTTAGTCGTAGTAATAGTGCTGCTGAATTTATCTGCGATATATATTCGTAATCATTTGCGAGAAAAATATCGAACCATGGAACACTAATAAAAGTAGTAATAATATATTGAGCAACTAATTTATGACTATTGATACCCCAGTATCCGATCAGGTCTTTCAAGGGAAGGAATCTAAAAAGATCGAAGACGAAGAAATTTGTTTGCAATGCAAAGACTTTTCACTTTTCTATGGTGATAAGCAAGCATTGTTTGATATTAATTTGAACATTCCTGCAAGTCGAGTGACCGCGTTTATTGGGCCAAGTGGTTGCGGAAAATCAACACTGCTACGTTGTATGAATCGAATGAATGACCTTGTTGATAGCGTCACACTTAAAGGTGAAATGCTGTTAAGAGGCGAGGATATTTATGATCGAAGTGTAAATGTTACAGATTTGCGAAGAAGAGTAGGCATGGTGTTTCAAAAGCCTAATCCATTTCCAAAATCTATATTTGAAAATGTCGCGTACGGTCTTCGTTTACAAGGTGTGTCAAATAAAAGAGAAATTGAAGATACTGTTGAATGGTCACTAAAGCGTGCAGCACTCTGGGATGAGGTGGGGAGTCGCTTGCAAGAAAATGCATTTGCACTTTCTGGAGGTCAGCAACAACGATTAGTGATTGCCAGAGCAATTGCAATTCAACCTGAAGTTCTGCTTTTAGATGAACCCGCTTCTGCACTTGATCCAATATCTACATTAAAAATTGAAGAGCTAATTTTTGAACTGAAGTCTCAGTATACAGTGGTGATAGTAACGCATAATATGCAACAAGCCGCACGCGTTTCTGACTACACTGCTTTCTTGTATCTTGGTGAATTAATTGAGTTTGATGCGACTGATAAGCTCTTTACTAATCCAGCAGAGAAAAAGACAGAAGACTACATTACCGGACGTTATGGATAGATGGTGGAAATAAATTTATTAAACGTATATACAAAGCATGCAAATGTATATACAATGCATATAATACAATTGTAGGGTTGAATAGTTATGTCTATACAAAATGCAGGACAACACATACTTCACCAGTTTGATGAGGACCTAGAGTCAACTCGAAACAAGGTTTTAAATATGGGTGGGCTTGTTGAGAAACAAGTCGAAAATAGTTTATTAGCTTTGGTTAATTCTGATAGTAGTTTGGCTGAACAGGTAGCGACGAATGATTACCAGGTCAATTCCATGGAAGTGGCGATTGACGAAGAGTGTAATCACATTATAGCTTTAAGGCAGCCAACTGCGGGCGACTTACGTTTGGTTGTAGCGATTATTAAAACTATTACAGATCTTGAACGCATTGGTGATGAAGCAGAGAAAATTGGACGTTATGCAGTCGATCTTGCTAGTGAAGAACGTAATGAAATGTATTTTTCAGAACTCAAGTTGTTAGGCGATCAAGTAAAAACAATTTTGCGGGAGTCATTAGATGCTTTTGCACGCATGGATGTTGCAAGTGCTTTTCAAACAGCAGCGACAGATAAAGCTATCAATAAAGAATACGACGTCATTACACGCAAACTTATTAAATCAATGACTGAAGATCGCTCTTCTGTTGAAAGAGGGTTAAAAGTCATGTGGTGCGCACGTGCTCTTGAACGCATAGGAGATCATGCGAAGAATATCTGTGAGTATGTCATCTTTACGGTTGAAGGTAAGGATGTCCGTCATACAAGTTTTAAACAAGCACTGGCTGAATTTCAGAAAAAGCCCTGATCGCCTAGAAAAAAATATTTGTATTCATAAAAAAAGCCCCACAAATTTTGCGGGGCTTTTTTTGTGATTATTAGCTATTAGACAAATACAAAGGCCATTACAATTGCAATTACAACAACAGCAACGCCAACTAATAGTGCAGGAACATCATAGTTCATTGGAACTCCAGTAAATTTATTATAGTAAGCAGCTAAGAACTGTGACTGAGATTATATTGGCTTAGCGAGATCCGTACAATAGGAACGCGTGAGTCTTTAGCAATGAGCTAAGTATATGAATAATCAGGCTTTTTTGAAGCGTGCTGGCTTGATATCTAAATTTTCTACGAATTGTCGTGTTACACCAAGCTTTTCAGCTGTCATTACCCGTATAGCTGTGAGAGTGTACTCTGGGTACTCTTCTGCTAACGAGCATGCAACCTCATAACATCTTGTCTCCATGGATTTATCCTCGAGCCCAGCTTCTTCGGCAAGCTTTTTGATAACAACATTCTCTGTCTGAGTGTCATTGTTTTTACGTTTACTTGATGCGGTTTTGTTAGCTGTTTTTGCAGGGTGCTTATTAGTATTCTTAGGGTTAGCGGTTGACTTAGCCGTTGTAGATTTTTTTCGTGGCGCTGGCTCAGGAGCAGCTTTAATAACTTTGGCCTTTGGTTTTGCTTTAGTTTGAATAATTGAACTTTGAGATGCTTGTTGCTCTTTGCTTAATATCTTCCACATATGCTCCATGATTTGAATGGCGCTTAATGTGGCGGTTGATGTTAATCCTTTAGGTATGGCAGCAAGTACAATCTTAAGGTGAATCAAAATAGATAAGCGATGCCATTGAGGAGATTCTACTTCAGCCTTACTAAATCTATCTTTTAGAACTTTAGTATCATTGAGATCACCATCATCACTATCGATTTCGCTCTCAACTATGTTTTCGATCTTGGCTAATAACTGATGCAAGTCAGTATAACTAGTTTGATCATATTTCCGAAATTCATCAAAACGTACGGCCCAATCGATTGAGTATAGCTCTTTTGTTAGCGGGCTAGTTTCCATGCCTTTATTATTTTCCATAATTTTAATTATTATTCAGGACGAATATCTAAATCATCTAAACGCTGCTTGCTAACATTGAGTTTGTTAGAAAGTAATAAGCGTAATGCGTTAATTGTACAATGTGGATATTTTTTCTTAAGCGCATTCATTGCTGCACTATAAGTTTCAATTTCAAGTTCATCGTTACTAGCTTTATTTAAAATTTCTTCAACTGATTTTTGGTCTTTAAGTAGTTGTTCACGATCTTGAGCAAAGTAACCCTGCCAACGAAAATCAGCTAATAAAAATCCAAGAAGAATAGTAGTTGCCTGGTCTCCACTATCTAAAGCCGAACGTAAAGTAAAAGATTGCAGCAAGCTATTCCCTGCATACCACGAGCTAGAGCCTTCCTTGATATTATCAAGCCTTGCCTGAAGTGCATTAATTTCTGTAGGTAGGCCAGCATCTTTTAAGATGTGATGCGCCCATCTATCAACTTCTTTGAGACTAGAATCCAGTGTATCGTTGCCTGGATCGACAGTTTTTTCTACTCTACTAAGTGTCGCTAAAGGATCCGAGTCCTTTAAACTTGGCCAATTAATTTCTGAGCTAGGCTCCATTGAGATTACCCTAAAGAATTTTTTCGTTCGAACATATATACATGAATTGTAAATTCAAAAATGTGATTAGTAGAGCGTGCTCAGCATTTTTAAGATATAGCTAAATGTTCGGCCGATATATGGTGAAAATTCAGAGATTTACGGTTGCGAACTTTCTCACAGTGTTTGTTTCTAAGTATCAGTTCACAAAATTTTAAAACAGAGGATTAACGTATGAGATTGAAACGCATCACAATTTTAGCAATAGCTACAAGTATAGTTTTTAGTCTGGGCGCATGCTCAACAATTAATCCATACACAGGGGAGCAACAGACTAGTAATGCCGTTAAAGGTGCAGGAATAGGCGCCGCAGCAGGAGCTGTTGTAGGTTTGATTAGTGGTGATGATGGCCGTGAACGAAGAAAAAGGGCATTGATAGGTGCGGGGTTGGGAGCAATTGCCGGTGGAAGTGTGGGTTACTACATGGATGTGCAGGAAGCAAAATTGCGTCAAAAGTTGGCAGGAACAGGTGTCAGCGTCACACGTGATGGAGATAACATTATTCTCAACATGCCTAGTCATATTTCATTTGCTGTAGATAGTGCAGATATTAGTAGTAGCTTTTACCAAGTGCTTGATTCAGTAACAATTGTTGTTAACGAATATGATAAGACCTTAATTGAAGTTATGGGGCACACAGATAGCACTGGCTCAGAACAATACAATCAGGAATTATCTGAGAGGCGGGCGATAAGTGTAGCGGAGTACTTTGGAAGCAGAGAGATCAATCCAGGCCGATTGCAGGATTATGGATATGGAGAAAGCTATCCAATTGCAAGTAATGATACCGATCAAGGTCGCGCATTAAATCGCCGTGTGGAAATAGCTCTTGTGCCAATTACCTCAAGTTAATTAGACATTTAGATCGAATATTGAAAAGGCCCTGGCATTTACTAGGGCCTTTTGTTTGAATGGGTCTTTAACTTGTCTGTATCTACCTTATGTCTCAACCGACTTTATACATTGTGTCCGCACCTTCGGGCGCAGGAAAAACCAGCTTACTTAAGGCGGTCCTATCACAAAGATCTGAATTAAAGGTGGCCGTATCACATACCACACGTGATCCTCGTCCCGGCGAGGTTGACGGAGTGCACTATCATTTTATTTCTGAGCAGCAGTTTAAAAGATTACAAGATGACGGCAGTTTTCTAGAATATGCACAAGTTTTCGGAAATTTTTACGGAACATCGATGCAATCAGTCAACAAAGAACTAGCATCAGGTAACAGTGTTGTTTTGGAAATAGATTGGCAAGGTGCACAACAAGTACGAAAAATATACCCACAGGCAGTATCAATTTTTATTCTTCCACCATCTGTTAAGGAATTAGAGAATCGCTTACATGCCAGAGGGCAAGATTCGGAAGAAGTTATAAAAGGACGAATGGATCAAGCTCAAACCGAGATAAGTCACTATCACGAATATCAATATCTGATTATCAATGATGATATAGATGAGGCTACTCAAATGCTGAGCCATATTTTTTCTGCCCCAGAAAAATTTGTAGCACCCAGTCCGAGAGTGATTAATCAGCTAGTATCGGCAGTAAGTTGATGTTCCATAAGATAAGTAGTTTATAAGAGTAAAATCGACTACACTTTGAACATTAGGAAACATTTATATAACAGGAGAAAAGCGTGGCACGCGTAACCGTAGAAGATTGCTTAGAAAAAATTGATAACCGTTTTAAACTCATAATGGTAGCGAGTAAGCGCGCCAGACAGATAGCCATGGGCACTGAGCCTTTAGTTGAATGGGAAAACGATAAGCCGACGGTTGTGGCTCTTAGGGAAATTGCTGATGAGTTAATTACTGAAGAGTCTCTTAAGGAAACGCCACTTAGTAGCTCTGAGGAATTACTCTCTGAAGAGATTGGTGAAGTTGATGCGTTAGCCGCAGCGCTTCATGCAGAAATTGGTATTGAGTTAAGTCAGTTACAGTCCGAGAGTACTGAGCCAAATGCAGTTCCCGCAACTGACGGCTCTGAGCAGGAGCAGTAAAACAGCCCGGCTGGTTTAGCTTTATATGGCGACGGCTGTCACTCCCAATTCAACTCCCTTATTAAACGCAGTAAATCCTACGCGCTTTCTAATTAGTGAATTATGTGAATTACTAGATACTTATTTAGAACCCGCACAGGTTAAGCATATTTATAACGCATATCTGTTTAGCGCTGAAGCTCATGAAGGGCAGAAGCGCTTAACGGGCGAACCCTATATATACCACCCCTTAGCAGTAGCTAAAATCATGGCTGAAATGCGCCTTGATTATCAAAGTATTACAGCTGCTATTTTGCATGATGTAATTGAAGATACGCCTACAGCTAAAGAACAAATTAAAGAAAAGTTTGGTGAGGATGTTGCAGATTTAGTTGATGGAGTAAGTAAACTTACGCACTTAACATTTTCTTCGCGCGCAGAGGCGCAAGCAGAGAACTTCCGTAAAATGATGTTGGCAATGGTGCAAGATATACGCATCATTATTGTAAAATTAGCTGACCGCTTACATAACTTGCGTACGATAAGTGTCATGCGTAGCGATAAGAAGCGTCGCATCGCAAAAGAAACATTAGATATTTATGTGCCTATAGCGCAACGCCTAGGTATGCATAAAATTAGAGTTGAGCTTGAACACCTGGCATTTCAGGCAATGTATCCAATGCGATATGGCGCATTGAAAAATGCAGTTAAGAAAAACCAAAAGAATCGCAAACAAATTATGCGTGAAGTTGAGACATCTATATGTGATCAACTAGAAAATGCCAATATAGAAAGCAGAATATTTGGGCGCGAGAAAAATCTTTATAGCATTTATAAGAAAATGCACGATAAAAGTATTACATTTTCTGAAGTATACGATGTATATGCAATTCGCTTATTAGTAAAAGATATAGATACTTGTTATCGAACCATGGGTGTCGTGCACAACTTGTATAAACCTGTGCCTGGGAAGTTTAAGGATTACATCGCAATCCCTAAGAAAAATGGTTATCAATCACTACATACTATTCTATTTGGACCTAAGGGTATTGTGATAGAGGTGCAAATAAGAACTGAAGAAATGGATATTATTGCGGAAGCGGGTGTGGCAGCGCATTGGATTTATAAATCAGAAAATGACAAGTCAGGCTCACTGGCCGCGCCAGCAAGTACACGCAAGTGGATTGCTGAAATTATGGAAATACAGCAAAACACGGGCAACTCATTAGAGTTTTTAGAAAGTGTCAAAGTAGATTTATTCCCAGATGAGATTTATGTATTCACTCCTGCTGGTGACATTATTGTATTGCCACGAGGCAGCTCAGCAGTTGATTTTGCTTATGCTGTACACTCAGATTTAGGCAACACTTGTGTAGCTGCAAAGGTAGATAGAAGGATATCGCCACTGAGTATCTGTTTAGAGAACGGCCAAACAGTTGAAGTAATATCCACGCCAACTGCAAGACCTAAAACAAGCTGGCTAAATTTTGTCACCACCAATAAAGCCAGGGTGAATATTCGGCATTATCTTAAGAATTTACAAAGAGAAGAGGCAATCAAGCTTGGCGAAAGAATATTTAAAAAATCATTCTCTGGTTATAATCGATCATTTGACGATGTAGATAATAAAGACATTACGCGATTACTTGAAAGCACCAACTTAGAGTCATTAGAAGACTTATATGCAGAAATAGGGTTGGGCGAGAGAGTTGCTGAGTTAATGATACAGAGCTTATTAGGTTTTGAAGAAGTTAAGCCAAAAAAGAAAAGAAAATCATCAAAGAAAATTCCTTTAGCGATTCGTGGGACCGAAGGTGTGGTGGTCAATTTTGGCAAGTGTTGTAGTCCAATACCAGGTGATCAAATTATAGGAGTAATGACTTCTGGCAAGGGTTTGGTTATCCATAGAGAACGTTGTCGTAATATTGATCGTAAAAATGCATTCAAAGATAAATGGGTTACTGTTACATGGGCGGAAGATCATGAACAAGACTTTGTCGCTGCAGTAAGAGTGGAAACAATTAATCAACGAGGGGTGCTTGCTACCTTAGCTGCTCGCATTGCAGCAGCAGGTTCAAACATCGATGATATTGTCTTTGAAGATAAAGATGACAAGAGTACTACCATTACTTTTGCTATAGGTGTGCGGGATCGTAAGCAACTAGCAAGCATTATTCGTACACTGCGCAGTAATCCAAATGTACTCAAAGCTTCACGCATGCGCGGATAAGAGTTAAGTAATAATTTAAAATAAGGAGAGCACTATGACGAAAACGATCATAGCCACGGATCGTGCACCTCAAGCTATTGGCACCTATTCTCAAGCTGTTAAAGTAGGTACTAGCGTATATTTATCAGGACAGATCCCTCTTGATCCTGCAACTATGGAGCTGGTGAGTGGAGGAATTGACGATCAAATCAAACAGGTATTTGATAATCTTTCTGCTGTTGCAGAAGCCTCAGGTGGATCGTTTGATAATGTTGTTAAGTTGAATATCTTTTTAACAGATTTGTCTTGCTTCCCTACTGTGAATGAGATCATGTCTACATACTTTAATGAACCATACCCTGCACGTGCAGCTATCGGTGTTGCTTCGCTACCTAAAGGTGCGCAAGTTGAAATGGATGCTGTGCTAGAACTTTAGTGTTAGACATTATTTTTAATCGTGAGCGCGCTACAAGACCTGCCAAGCATCACGCCTAAGACTATTGAAAATTTAGCCAAGTTAAATATTGTTACCATATTTGATTTGCTATTTCATTTACCGCTTCGCTATAACGATCGTACAGTCATTACAAAAATAGTTGATATTACCTGTAAAAATGAATTGCAGGTGATGGGCCAAGTGTATAACGCCAAGGTTGTATTTGGGCGACGGCGTATGATGACGGCAACTTTGAAGGATGATACCGGTGAACTAACTCTTCGTTTCTTTCACTTTAGTAAAAGCCAATTAAAAGGTTTGGCCGACGGCGGGCGGGTTCTCTGTTTTGGTGAACCGCGTCGTTCAGCTAATCGAATCGAAATGATTCACCCACAGTATCGTGTATTACAAGAACATGAGTCTGTTGTTCTTTCTGACCGACTTGAACCGGTATACCCCACCACAAAAGGGTTGCAACAAAAACGTCTGCAATCACTGGTAGACAAAGCACTTAAATGGGCAGATAAACAAAAAACTGAATTTGAAGACGTCCTACATGATATGCCAGACATGTTTGGTAAAGATATGCCAATTTTAGCAATGCTGCATGAAGTGCATAAACCTCATGCTGGGGTGGATAAAAAAGCACTGTTTGATAGAAAGCATCCAGCACAAAAAAGATTAGTGTTTGATGAGTTGCTCGCCCATCACTTGAGTATTATGAAAATACGTATGAGAAGCAATTTACGTAAAAGTTACCAGCTAAAATCAAATCAGTCATTGGTCAAACCTTTTATGCAGAACTTGCCATTTAACCTCACCAATGCGCAAGTTAAAGTACTAGAAGAAATAAAAAAAGATATGAGTGCTAACCACCCTATGATGCGTTTAGTTCAGGGTGATGTGGGCAGTGGTAAAACAGTAGTAGCATTAGTAGCATGTTTGTATGCGGTAGAAAATCAATATCAAGCAGCTATTATGGCGCCAACTGAATTATTAGCAGAACAGCATTACAGATATTTCACAAACCAGCTATTACCTCTAGGGATCCAGGTTGCATGGCTTTCATCAGGGTTGCCAGCCAAAAAGAAAAAGGAAATGCTTGAGCTAATTGCAACAGGTACCGCATCAGTTGTAGTTGGGACGCATGCATTATTTCAAGATGGTGTGGAGTTTAAAAATTTAGCCCTAAGTATTACTGACGAACAACATCGTTTTGGCGTTCAGCAACGCCTGCAACTTACCCAGAAGGGATCTGAGCACGCTATCTATCCACACCAACTTACCATGACAGCAACTCCCATACCTCGTACTTTGGCAATGAGTATGTATGCGCATTTAGATTATTCTGTCATTGATGAACTGCCACCAGGGAGAAAACCCATAACGACAGTCGCAATTGCCGATTCAAGGCGTGATGAAATTATTAAGCGAATAAGGGAAATATGCCAGCAAGGCGCACAAGTTTATTGGGTATGTAGTTTAATAGAAGAATCAGATGTCTTACAAAGTCAGGCAGCAACTGACACTCATGAGTATCTTCGGTCTCAGCTTAAAGAACTAAATATTGGTTTGCTACATGGAAGATTAAAATCTGCTAAAAAAGAAAGTGTGATGCAAGACTTCATTAATAAAAAGATAAACGTGATGGTAGCCACGACTGTTATTGAAGTAGGTGTTGATGTGCCAAATGCAAGTCTAATGATAATTGAAAATGCTGAACGTTTTGGTTTAGCGCAGCTACATCAGCTGCGAGGACGGGTAGGTCGTGGCGAAAAACAAAGTAATTGTGTGTTGCTATATAAAGCACCGCTTGGTGATGTTGCTAAAAAACGTATAGAAGCGTTGCGGGAAACTACGGATGGATTTGAGCTGGCGCGAGTAGACTTAGAAATACGTGGTCCAGGAGAAGTGCTAGGGACCAAGCAGTCAGGAGATATGCAGATGCGTATCGCTAACCTAAGTAAAGATTTAGCGTTATTGCCCGAAGTGCAAAATGCTGCACATTGGTTGTTAGAGAACCATCCGGAGCGAGTTGATACTGTTTTGAGAAGATGGCTAGGAAATGCAGTGGAGTATGCTAACGCTTAACAGTTTATTAAATATGTTAGCCACTCATGGTGCCAATCACCATTACACCAATTAACTTAGCACACAAGAAAAAGCCTAGTAGCACACCAAGTTTGCTAAAAATTCCTGAATTAGCCTTAAACGCTTGTATTAAGCTAAGAAGGGTGCCGAAAATAGCTAATACCAATGCACCCCAGTAGAGCATGCTGAAACATGTTGATTCGCACATGCGACCATCAAATGGCCCGCTTAGTAGACTATATACTAGTGCGATTGTCACACCCCAGCCGAGTAAAACCAATATATTTGCAGTGACGGTATTCATAAGTATTTAAATTTTATATGTTTTTTTAGCCCAGTAGCTGGCAAGTAAGGAACCAGTCACATTATGAATAATAGAAAATAATGCGCCCGGTAACGCGCTAGTAGCACCAAAGAATTTTACTGCCAGAGCCACGGCCAGTCCAGAGTTTTGCATACCCACCTCAATAGCAATAGTTTTGCTTAAATTCTTATCACGTGTAAACAATAAGGTAGTGATATAGCCTAAAAATAGACCAATTATATTATGAGCAAGTACTAATCCTACTAGAATGGGGCTAACACTCAATAAATTGTCTCTATTCAAAGCCACAATTATGGCTATGATGAAACAAATTAAGATAATAGAGATATCTGCGCCAATCTTCTGTATTGGTAAAACAACAATATGAAGGTACTGATTTAACACCACTCCCAAGCCTACAGGCAATACTACAATGTAAAAAATACTCGTCATCATACTGAGAATATTTACCTCGACTGTTTGATTCAGGTAAATATAGGCAAGCAAAGGTGTTACTACGATCGCAAGGCAAGTACTAATTGCCGTGAGTGTAATAGAGAGTGCCACATCAGCTTTACTTATGTAGCAAATGACATTTGAGGCGGTCCCCCCAGGAACACTACCTACCAATATCATTCCTGCAGTCAATGCTGCAGATAATCCAGCAATGGTGCTTAATTGCCAAGCAATTAGAGGCATAAAGCCGAATTGCAATACTATTCCAAGTAATAACAGCGGGTACTTTCTTAAAGCTCTACTAAAATCATCCAACCTTAACGACGAACCCATACAAAACATCACGACACCAAGTAAATATACAATCGACGATTTATGGCCAGCCAGCCAGCTAGGCCATAGATATGCAAACGTACTTACACTAATCGCAAGCATTGGGAAATAGCGTTGTAATAGAGACATGTGCTTACTCTAAGCAGGAAGTCCGAAAGAGTAAACTAAGTTGCTGCCATAATATTTTTTATAAAAAGGCATACACAAATCCATCCTCAACTTTAACTTCAATAGAATGCAACGATTGGCCTAGACAAGGTCCATAAATACAGTGTCCATTTTCTATTTCGAATAAAGCGCCGTGGCTAGCACATTGGATATAGTCTTTTTCTTGACTCAAAAAATTGTCAGGGGACCAATCCAAAGGTGCAAAGTTATGAGGACAACTATTTTCATAAGCGACGACAGATTCGTAATTGCGAACAATAAAAATATTACGCGTAGGTGAAAACTCTGATATAACAAAACCTCGAGAATCAACTTCAGTTAACTCATCAAATTTACAAAGCTTAATAAAAGGCATATTGCTTGAACGATTTAGATATTAAATTTACCGATTCATTGCAGGTAGAAGAATCTTTCTACCAAGCATTCAGAACCCGTGATATCAATTTGATGAAAGATATTTGGGATAAAACAGACGAAGTTATATGCATACACCCAGGTTCTCCCAGAATTTATAGCTTTGACCTGATTATTGCAAGTTGGGAACAAATATTTTTGGTTCATTCAGAGACAATGATAGATATTGATGACCAGGTTTATAAACTTCAGGAAGATGTTTCAATTCACTATGTAAAAGAAACTTTATCGGTTGGTGACGAATCTGTCGCATCAGTATATGCAACTAATATATATCACCAAACTAGTGGAGGTTGGAAAATGATCGCTCACCATGCTAGCCCAGCATTCACAGCTTCAGAAAAGAAAAGAAATCCCAGTTTGCATTAAACGAATAGCATCGAGTAGTTAACTTGGATTTAATACAAAAATTTTGTACCTTGATAATTCAAAAGTAATAGAATATCAAACAAGCACTGAGTAACACCGCCACCCAAATCACCATGCTTCCTACTGAAGCTCCGCGCGCAATATAGCTTTTAGGACCGTGCGCCTGTAAGGCAAAAGTGGTAATTAGTTTAATACTGCCTTGTTTAAAGTTTTGAATACCTGTTAGTAAAGAACCAAGGCCAACAGTCATTGATCCTACTAAGCTATTAAGTGGTTTACGGTAAAACCAGTCTAAGTCTAAGTTGACAGATCTAATTTCTGGTGGATACCAACCATTTCGGTATAAAACTGTGAATGCTAGTAAAGAAAAGAAAATTAGTTGTAGTTGTGTAATCGTGTGGTCAAAAGTGTAGGGGTGAAATTCCATTGAATAAGGGAGCCATTGATAGAAAATTTGAGGGAATACTCCAAGTAAAATACACATTATTGCAGTAATAGCCATGGCTAATAACATATTCAGAGGTGCCTCTTTGCAACTTAGCCCCTGATCATGAGCGAAGAAACTAAAGAAAGGTACCTTGATACCTGAGTGATGTAAAACACCTGCAGAAGCAAACAGTAACACAAGCCAAGTAATCCAATGACCTTCTTCGGCTACGGCGTATAGTATGATTCCCTTCGAAATAAAGCCGCTAAATAGTGGGAATGCCGAAATCGACATTGCACCAATAAGACAAAAAATGGTTGTCCATGGCATGGATTTATACAAACCTCCGAGTTCGGTGGCTTTGCAAGTTCCAATTCTATGTAGAACGGCTCCCATGCTCATAAACAGTAAGGCTTTATATAGAATATGTGCAAACGCGTGTGCAGCAGTTCCGTTTAAAGCTAATTCTGTTCCTACGCCTACTCCTACTACCATGAATCCTAGTTGATTGTTAAGACTGTAAGAAAGTACTTTACGTAAATCATTTTCAATTACAGCATAAAAAATAGGAAAGGCAGTCATTAATGCTCCGATCCATATTAACGACTCGGTGCCAGCATAGCCTCTTGCTAGACAGTACACAGCAAGTTTTGTGGTAAATGCGGATAATGCAACAGTACCCACGGGGCTAGCTTCTGGGTATGCATCCTGTAACCAGTTATGCAGTAATGGGAAC